>JANNGQ010001398.1:0-8514 GCA_031403975.1 Planctomycetota bacterium | reverse complement strand
CCGATCTCTGATCCTGGAACGAATGAAACTCGAAGGACTCGGCCGCATGCCCCACATCGCCTCCAAAGTCGTGGACCAGGAGTCGGTCGAAGTCGTGCGAGAATGGATCGCCAGCCTGAGCGATGCCGCGCTGCTCGAAACCCCCGGCGCAATCCATCCGCGTTTGCCGACAAAATGAGCTGACGGCCAGCTCGTCGCGTCAGACTCATCAGTTCATGAATAAGCGCTCAAGTATTTACGAACTCGCAGCTTCTTGAGAGTGTTTTCGGAACTCATATAGCGGATCGTGCCGAAGATGGGGCGTTCCGGTCCCCACGGGCGGTCGTAGCGACCGAGCACCCAGAAGATGCCGGAGCAGGAGTTCGGGTTGCGGCCGTCGAGCGCATATTTGTTGTTGAGTTCGACCATCACATCGAGTGCGGCGCGCGGTGTCGCCGTCCATTCGAGGATCTTCTTGCCCCAGAGCATTCGCAGATAGTTGTGGATCCGACCTTCGCGAACGAGCTGCGTCTGAGCGGCGTTCCAGAGCGGATCGTGGGTCGCTGCGGCTGCGAACTCGTCCAGCGAGTAAACGAACGGGCGTGGATCTCGCTCATGCCGGGCGAGCGTGGCTTGAGCCCAGTCCGGAAGTGATTCGTACTGGTCATAGTCGTCGCGGTGCGAAGTCATGTTGTAGCCCAGTTCGCGCCAGGTGATGAACTCGTCGAGCCACGACTCCGCACCGGGACTCACGCCCCACCAGCCTTCGCGTCTGCCGCCGGTTCTCTCGCCGAGTGACTCAGATGACCATTCTTCCCGCGTCATCAATTCGTGAAACAACTCGTGCGACGAGATGTGGCCGAAATGCAGGTATGGCGACAGGCCGCTGCGATTTTCAGCATCAGGATCGTTTGCTCCGGCCGCGTATTGAAATAAGTGCCGGTCCAGGAAGTCCGTCAATCGCTGTCGAGCCACTGTTGATCCGCCGCGTGCTTCGACGATGCCGACCGAGTGGTCGATCGGCAATGCCGTGCGTTCAGTCGCGTCGTCAGCCAGCAGTTTCGCCGAAGCGGCCGGCCATCGCTCCGTGATCTCCGGCGACAACGACTTCAACAGAGGAAGACGCACACCTTTCAAGGGGTTGGCCTTGGGGAATTCTTCCAGGTGCGGCGGCAATTGTTTCTGAAGGAACGCCCGGTATGAGAATGCCGTCGTGAAGACCCGATCGGTCGCGCGCAGCGGCAACAGGCCGTTTGAGTCGACGGACTCCAGCCGCACGGGCAATCGAGAAGCCGCTGCCGAAACCATCCGCGGCAGAAAGAACGACGGGAAATCATCGGTCACGACAGCGCAGGCTTGCCCGGCAAGAGCAGCCAGCAGTCCTTTGTCGGCATCCGGTCGCGGTTCGACATACGGAAAGTACAGTACGCCGGGATTTTTGAGCGCGGTGATGCGAGCGGCGTTCTCGGACATCCCGTCGATCACAAAACGATGAATCCGATCACTCGCCCAGCGATACCCGATCCGCAGCGGCTCAAAGATCACGAGTGGTTTTCGTAACTCAACCGCTAATTCCACCGCGCGTTGCAGACTGAAATTCGACGACAGTCGCCGAAACGCGATCATCCAGTACAGCACGAACGCACCGTCACCTCGGACAGGAGCGGGATTGCAGGTTCGAATGCGAGCAGCTGGCACCATGAATTGAGTAGTCCTTTGCTCGGCAGATCAGCCGTCAGGAATAGTGGTGAGTCACTTCGTCAGCCATCCATCCACGAACCTCATGACAACGCTGATCGTGCCGCACAGAACGCAGCCCCAGGTCATGTCGGCCAAAGTCATGCGTACCGTCCATTTTTCAAGAACTGCGAGATTTGTCAGGTCGTACACGCCATACAGCACCAGCCCGATTAACGCCCCCCAGCCGAACGCCTGCCAGGCGGTACCGTTCTCTCCCTGGAGTGGCCGCACGAAAAGAACGATGCCGCCAGGAATCAGCAGATAGACCAGCATGGCCGCGCCCCAACGGGGGCGAGAACCGCTCCGTGCCGGCGGGCCGACTCACCAAGTTCCTGGCTGTAAAAAGTTTTCATGACGACGCCCAGCCAGAGCAGATCGATGAGCAGAAAAATGGGCAACACGATCGCGAACAGTTTCCAGTTTTGCATCTTGAATCCTTTGGTATCATGTCTCTACGGTATTCTGGTCCGCTCCAATCCGACGAGCAGGTAATAGTTCAGGTCAACCTCCAACGAATCAAGTTGGTCGCGCCGGTTTTTGACAGACGCTCTCTTGTCGCTTGTGCCCTCGCGGAGATGGCAGGAGAGAAACAGGCCTCATACGTTCAGTCTCCAAATGGCGAGATTCAACACGACGGCGAAGGATGTCCAGGCGAGGTACGGTATTAGAAGTAAAGCGGCCATCGAAGACTTGCTCCTGAACCCTCTGGCCGTCGCAGCAATGGCCATCCACAGAACGATGATTTCCGCGAAAGCGAGTCCAGGACGTTGGAGCCCGAAGAACACATACGACCAAAACACGTTGAGCGCGAGTTGCATGCCGAACCAAGTCAACGCTGATCGAGCGCCAAACCATCCGTGGCGCCGCCACACGAGCCAGGCTGCGATGGCCATCATGAAATACAACACAGTCCAGACTGGACCAAACAACCAATCGGGCGGCCTCCAACTGGGCTTCGCCAGGTTTTGATACCAACCCCCGACAGAAGTCGATGTCACCGCCGCCCCCACCCCTGCCGAGGCGAAGCAGACCACGACGAAGCCGATTAACCATGCGAGTTGTCGAAACGCGCCTGGTTGCCACGTTGTTGCTGAATCGGCGGATCGGCGAGCGGACGTCGCGATGCCGTTCAACATACCGCCGAACACGGACTCGTGCAGAGGGTAGATCCCATACCAATAGGCTAGTCCGGCGAGTCCCAGGGGATCGAAAATCGCCGTCTGGCGAATCGTACTTCCTTGTTCACAAGGCATGACCTCGAATTCCAGCCAAGCCCGCCCCGGCAGCTTCATTTCCGCTTGCAGACGCAATCGATGGTTTGCCTCGAAAACTTCAACGCGCCAGAAGTCGAGTGGATCGCCCACCTGCAGGTTGTCAGAATCACGACGACCGCGGCGGACACCCACTCCGCCGATGAGTAAATCCAAGAATCCGCGGAGCGACCACAACCAGTTGCCGTAGTACCAACCGGTCCGACCGCCGATGCGGCGAATTGGCGCGAACGCTTGTTCGGGTGGAACGGCCACCGTGATCGTGCGCGAATCCACGAGCCGTGAACCGAACCGGTCACCGCCCCACGATTTCGACTGACCGGCCGATGACAGCGCGTCCGACCACCGGGTTTCCGCAAACTCCCGATCTTCGTTCACCAGCGCCCGAGCAATGGCATCGCGAACGGAACGGGGACGCACAGCGAACACAGATTCGGCCAGATTGTTCGAGACCAGCGTAGGATTTCGCAGGCTTTCGACGAGTTTCCGACCGATCCGCGCATACAGCGGTGTCACGAGCCCCAACCAGAGGCTGGACAGGTAAGGCGTCAACAGGGGCACGGGAATCATCCACCGCGTCAACCCACGTTGTCGGGCATACTCCTGCATGATCTGCCCATACGACACCTGGTCGGGACCGCCGATCTCGTAGACTTGGGAAGCGACTGACGGGAGTTGCAATGCAGCGACGAGATACGCCAAGAGATCTTCGATGGCGATCGGCTGCGCTTTCACCTGCACCCAGCGCGGACAGATCATGATCGGCAGTCGTTCGACCAGAGCCCGGATCATCTCAAACGATAGGCTTCCGGAACCAATCACGATCGACGCACGAAACTCGATCACCTGGGAGTGGTGAGCCCCGCAAAACGTCTCCCGTCTCCTGTCGACTGCGGAGATGCTTCGAGAGCTCTTCGTCTGGATTGCCGAGTCCGCCCAGATAGACCAGGCGGCGGACGCCGGCGTGCGTGGCCGCCTTGGCGAAGTTTTCCGCCGCGATCCGATCCTGTGCTTCGAAGTCGCGGTTGTCGCCCATCGAATGGACGAAGTAATAGGCGGTCTCCACTCCCTCAAACGCGGATTGCAGAGATTCGGGATCGAAGACGTCTCCTTGGACGATTTCGGTGGTGGCGTTGACCCGATCCCGTAATGCTTCAGGTCGCCGGGTCACGCAGCGAACGGGGATGCCCTGTTGTTGCAGGAGCGACAAAAGTCGCCCCCCCACATAGCCAGTGGCTCCTGTCAATAAGATCAACCCTGACATCCTGGAATCCCATCTGCTGTGGCACTCATGAACTCACCGATTCAAAGCCGAAGTCACTCAGGGGGAAACAGCATCTGAACCAAGAATCGCGGATTCGGATGCACTTCCACTTTGCCCAACCATCTTATCCGAACGAACCAACGGATGTCAGAACGCGTGACAGACTCACGCAGAGCGTGGATGAGGGATCGCGAACTGCGTCGGATCGTCAGAAAAGTCCGCCAGCGTTCCACGGTGACAGACAGGTTTTGTCTCTACACAACCAGTCTCACCGGCCGGCCATCGACCAAACCATCAATTTGACCGGCCAAACTCAGTTTGGAAGTTGACCCGCGTCTCCAGTGCGGATCTTCATCGCTCCGCTCAGGACCCACTCCGCGTGTTCCGCCCTGGGTCCGGTCCCGCTCGGAACTCTGACGTGCATGTCAACGAACTCGTAGGGGATGACCGCGTTCTTGCCAGTCAGTTGTTCGTAGAAGCCGATCGTGAGGTCACACGGGTGTCTCCCAACGGTTAAAAAACGGAATCTTCAGCAACCCCGACAGCGGTTGCGAACTCGGCACGGATAGCCTTCGATCGCAACCGCCGGAGGAGCGTTATTTTGGCAGCCATCTGCAGATTCCCTGCGTAAAGGTCAGTTCTGCGAACCAAGTCCATTTACATAAATCGGTTAAATCGTTCACATGCAGTAAACCGCGACCTCGGGGAAGAGTTAACAGAAGAATTCAAGAGTTCTGCTTTTTCAGATTCTCAACCGGTCCTTCATCGTGAGGGTTCAGAACAAATGGCCGGCACAGGCTTGTCACCGCTGGCTTCGCCATGCAGCCGCCTGAGGAACTCTTCCGCCGTTCGCAGATGAACATGCAACTTGTCTCCCAATCGATCGCATGCCGAAACCATTACTGACATCCGCGGATTGCCGGCGAAGAAATGCCGATGACGGTGGATGAATCGCCAGTACAGCGCATCCCACACCTCGCACCACCTTGCCGGCTACAACGTGATAAGTCAGCACTGACACGAGCTGAGCCTTTTTCTCCGGCTTCAACAGAGTCTCGACCAGGCCACCGGCCTTCAGGGCCGCCGCCAGTGTCTTGAACGAACCGGCCTCGACCGCCGTCGTCACGATGTCCTTCTCGGCGGCATTTGCGGTCGAGACCGATCCTGGGACAACACCCAATGCGGCCATCGCCGCGACACTCAAAAAAAAACCTTCGACTCAAGATCAGACACGGTCCCTGTAGGGTTTTGATTCACGAACGCCAACTCGAAAGAATTCGCTTGTTCATAAATCGTGCACACCGTTCATCTGATGCAGATCGACAAACTTCCGGTGTCTTAACTCAATGCTTTTCCAAATTCTGAAATATCGCTGTCCGGTTCGGCGGATCGACATCAACCTGGATCTCGCTCCGAAGCGCCGGCGTTTCCGCTGACCTTCAATAGCTCTAGCAGATTTCGTTCGAGATTGGCCGAGATTTCATCGAGCGCCAAGTGGCTAAGGTTGTCGATTTGCATGAATGCAAATCGGTCCATGTTCGACTCATCACAGGCACTCCGCAACAACAGACCGAGATTCAGGGCGACAAAACCTGGACGATGGTTGGCCGTCGCGATTTGGTCGGCGTCGTTCTGGCCAATCAGGGCAAAGACCAGGGGCGCGATTGGCTCGCCACGCAAGTTGCTTCGAGCGACGTGAAAGAATACCGCAGCCCAGCGGACAATCTGTTCCCGCCACTCCGGACTCGCTGGGCCAGGCCCTTTCTCTGAAGTTTCAACACGATTGTCGTGGCATGCCCGAATCGGCCTGACTGTTCGCGAACCCGACTCGGCGCTGGCAGAAGGAACGATTTGACCCTAGTGTAGACGCGATTGCAAGAGCACGAAATCGTTGTTTCGTGAACTTGTCACAATGTTTATGTGCAAATTGTGGCTGCCCACCGCAACTTTCGACTGTTCCACCAGTCTTCCAAACAGACGTTTTGAACGTTTTGTTGTTGCAGCTGCCAGGTTGTTGCGGTACGTTGCTCAGATTCAAATGAGATTGCCGCACTCAGATGCCACCACCTCGAGTTAATTCATGGACAAGCTGCTGTCTCCAAAACAAGTCGCCGAAGCGATTGGGGCGAGTGAATCGTCTTTAAAGCGTTGGTGCGATCAGGGGCTGATCTCGACCGTGAAAACGGCGGGTGGCCATCGACGCATTCCAGTCCAGGAGGCGCTTCGTTTCGTGCGCGAACAGAATCACGCGGTTGTGGAGCCGCACATCCTGTCGATGCCGGCGACAACCGACCGCAGGGCGCGACGGATCGAGGGGAGCGCGGAACGGTTGACCGAAGCACTGCTGTCCAACAACGAACTGGCCTGCCACGCGATTGTGTTTGACTTATTTCTGGCCGGTGAATCAGTGAGCCGCATCTTCGATGATGTGGTTGCGACGGCTTTTCGGAGCATCGGGGACAAATGGGAATGTCATGAAGTCGAGATTTATCAAGAACGGAGTTCGTGTCAGATCATGATCCGTCTGCTTCACGAACTGCGATCCAGGCAGGTCGCTCCGGTCCCCGGATACGTTGCGTTGGGAGCCACGATCGAAGGAGACCAATATGTCTTGCCGGTCACGATGGCGGAGATCGTGCTCCGCTCGGTCGATTGGGACGCTCGACTGCTCGGTACGTCGATTCCGTTCGATTCGATGGAAAAGGCGGTGGAGACACATTCTCCTGCACTGATCTGGCTGAGCGTTTCATTCATCGCCGATAAAGCCGAATTCGTTCAAGGTTTTCATCGACTTTCCGCAGCAGCAGCTGAAACCAGGACCGCGATCGTTGTCGGTGGCCGGGCACTCACGTCCGAGATTCGGACGCGGCTGAGTTATTCGGCGTTCTGCGACACGATGCAACACCTCGAAGCGTTCGGCAAGACACTTCGACCACAGGCGGATTCCACCCCCAGGAAATCGCGCAAGACCAGAAAGAACTCCTGAGGTACTCATGAAGTTGTTCCACACGCGATCTGCGTTGCTCGTCGTGGCGGTCACGCTGTTCACTTTGACGGCAAACGCCACAGACCTCGCTGTCACGTGGCCGCAATGGCGGGGGCCGTCGCGCGACGGCCAAGCCCCCTTGACGCCCATTTGGCCGGATCGCGTTGACGAGGCAACGCTGATTCAGCATTGGCGAGTTGAGTTGGGGCCGAGCTACTCCGGGCCGATTGTTGCTGCGGATCGTGTGTTCGTGACCGAAACGCGAGACAAGAAGACTGAAGTCGTGCAAGCGTTGTCGCGGGCTGACGGCAAAGTGCTGTGGTCCGTCGATTGGCCTGGCGCAACGTCGGTTCCGTTCTTCGCGTGGGAGAACGGGGAGTGGATTCGAGCGACTCCGGCGTTTGACGGCGAATCACTGTTTGTCGCCGGGATGCGCGACGTGTTGGTCTGCCTCGACGCGGCCAGCGGCAAGGAGCGCTGGCGAGTCGATTTCGTCGAACGCTTCAAATCTTCGCTACCCACGTTTGGGTTTGCGTCATCACCGTTGGTGGACGGGGAACACGTCTACGTTCAGGCCGGTGGTTCGTTCGTGAAGCTCAACAGGCGAAACGGTGAAACCGTTTGGCGATCGCTGGAAGATGGTGGCGGCATGAATGGCAGCGCGTTCTCGTCGCCATTCAAAGCGACGATCGCCGGTCAGAAGCAGTTGTTGGTGCAGACTCGCGAGCGATTGGCGGGGGTCGACGAAGCGACCGGCAAGGAGCTGTGGTCGCAGACGATCGAAGCGTTTCGCGGGATGAACATCCTTACGCCGGTCGTCGTCGGCGATGCGGTCTTTACGAGCAGTTACGGCGGGAAGTCGTGGCTGTTTGATGTCACGCAGAGCGCCGCTGTCGCTTCATCCGACAAGAAGTTGTCTGTCACCCAACGTTGGCAGAACAAGACGCAAGGCTATATGTCCACACCGGTCGTAATCGACGGTCACATCTATTTCCATCTCAAGAACCAACGTTTCGCTTGCATCGAGCTCGCGACCGGCAAGGAACGTTGGATCACGACTCCGTTCGGCAAGTATTGGAGCCTCGTCGCGCAAGGCCAGAAGATCTTGGCCCTCGACGAACGGGGCGACCTGCTCCTCATCAATGCGAATCCCGAAAAGTTCGAGCTGCTCGGTCAGCGGCACGTCAGCGATTCTCCAGCATGGGCACACCTGGCCACCTGCGGGGACGAGGTCTTCGTGCGCGATCTCAAAGGGCTGACAGTCTATCGCTGGG
>JANNGQ010001397.1:0-3707 GCA_031403975.1 Planctomycetota bacterium | reverse complement strand
CCGCCTTGCGACACCCGTCAGATCCGGACCGAGTGCTGTTCGGCCACCATGGCACTTCGCACAGGCCAGCCGTTCGAACAGCTTTCGGCCTCGTCCTGCCTCACCGGATTCCCACGGCACGTCATTCAGTCCGGCAAGAATCTGCTGAGAGATTTCGCTGCTGCTGACCTGGTGAAACTCTGGGTATCGCTGTTGCAGCCACGTCTGCCATCCCAGCATCGACTCCGGCTGCAACTTGTGTCCCGCGTCACCAAACACGAACTGCAATGTCTGGCCGGTGTTGTTCTGGAGCAACCGCATTGCGGTTTCCCGGATCTTGAATTCCCGCGGATCATTCATCAGCCGTCTCGCCGTGCTGAGCAGCTGAAACTGTTCTGCTGCGTCATTGCTTCGAGGCAGTTTCGTCAAAGCGGCGAGACAGGCTTCCACAGCGTTGAGTTGCGCGGATTCCAGACCGGACAGATACAATGACCTGTCGGCCTTTGTCGGCTTCCCGGCGATTACCATCAGTACGGCATCGCGAACAGAGAGATTCTCCAGTTGTTCTCTCAGCAGGGACTGGTGTTCTGGCTTCTGCGATTCACCGATTGCAAAAACAACATCGTTCGTCCACGAGTAATCCGGATCAGCGGTAATCGCGGCGACAAAGCCATCGATCGCCTTCGCGACTGCGGACTGCGGCACCTGGCTGAGAAAGAGCACATGTCCCGGCTCTCCGAATCCCGGTTGAATCGCAATCTCAGTCGGCATGGCCGGATCCACGGTGCAGAGAGCTGCATAAAGCTCTCCGATGCGGTCGTCCCAGTTCGTGTCCTGCTTCAGTCCGAGTCTGCGGATCTTGACATCAATCCCGACAAGGGCTTTTGCGGTCGTGACACTCTCATCGTGTGATCGCTCGACCTGAATCCTGCTGATCGCCGCCAGCCGATGAATGTCGTCGGCCGGCAGCGAGGAATCGGTGATACTCGCCAACAGTTTCGTGAACAGCTCCCGATTGAACGGAGCTGTCATGGCAAAAACGCGAATCAACTCGTGGTCCAGAAGTGCGTCTCCGGAGGGAAAGGTGTCAACAGTCCTTGCCAGCAATGGATTCAGTTCGCGTTCGATGCCGTCCAGCGACAGTCGCGGCGCGTAACTCTCGAACATCGGGGGTCGGTCCTTTTCCGGTCCCACATCACCGAGAGCAAGCTGGAGGACTCGCACGGCATCCCGTTTGAGTTCAATCGGATTTCCTGCTGCGGTCAGCACGCTGACGGCCGCCCGGGCGGCGGGAATGCTCTGGTCACCGGTTCGAACCATCCGGCCAAGTTGGAACCACAGCAGACCGCGCGGATTGTCGGCCAGACTGGTTTTGATGACTGTTCGCTGATCATCGTTCATCCGCACAAGCAGCTGTGCGGCGGTCAGGCGAACGACACGATCATCTGACGCAAGAGCTCGCGCGACTTCAGAAAGCACACGGTTGTACGTTGCGTTGCCGGTCACCGACGTCAATGCCTCCAGAGCAAAACGCTGCACAAACGGTTCACGATCCGTCAGCAGTGTCTTCAACACGTCAGCGTCCGGAGATTCCGGTTTCGTTCGCCCGACAGCCCATGCCGTGCGAGCTCGCACCTGTGCCGGACCGGCATTCACCAGTCTCGTCGCCGTGTTTCCATCGAGCCCGCCGAAGAGTTCGACAAGAATCTCAATCGCCCGCAGTCGCTCGGAAACGCGACGGCTTTCATCCAGTGCTGACGTGCGGAAACTGTCGGCTCCGAGTGCCATCGCCGGAGTTACCCACTTCGCTCTTGACCAGCTCGTGTTCGGTTGAGGTGATTTCAGAACTGCGTTGAGCTTCTCGGCGGTCGTTATTGTCGGCTCTGTCGCCGATTGGGCATCCCCGTCATCGTACACGATCCGAAACACACTGCCGCGAGTTCCGCGGCCACCAACACTGACGAACAGACTGCCGTCCGGAGCGACCTCGACGTCGGTCGGAGCAAAACCGAACTGATCCTTGCCCTGCGCGAACTGCATCGGCTGCGACTTCCAGCCGCTGCCTTCCGGCGAAAGCGTCACGACCAGAATCCTCCCAAGTGTCCAGTCGAGGACAAACAACGCACCGCGATACGGCTCCGGGAACTGCTGATGCTGATAGCAGATTACGCCCGTCGGCGATCCTCGTCCGAACGTTGCCAGCACTGGCGGCATCTCCGGATAGCTGCCCGGCCGTTTCAATCCGGCAGTGACATAGCCGGCGTTCGACAGTGGCAGGACGTGAAATACCTGTGTCGGCAAATACCAGGGCAATGAAATATCTCGCTCATCGTCGCTGTCGAAAGTGAAGAAATCACCGCTGCCGTTAAAAGCAAAGTCATAGGCGTTGCGGAAGCCATCCGAGACGATTTCGCCGCCGGAAAGGTCCGGCCTCAGCCTCAGCAAAGTCCCGGACACCGGATTCCGGATCGGCGATGTCGGCGCTGTCGCATAGGCACTTGTGACACCGGAAAAGTTGCCGGCAATCACATACCAGTATCCATCGGGCCCTTTCTGGATGGAGTGAACATGGTGCTCGCCGCCTGCTTCGATCTTCATAAAAACCTGAGCCGGTCCGTCAGCGACATCGTCATGGTTGTCGTCACGAAAAATCTGCAGCCCATCATCGCCGGAACACAGCAGAGTCGACCCCGAAAAGAACATTCCCTGACAACCTGTCGCGGGTTTGTTGACGAACTGCTTATACGAATCGGCTTTGCCATTGTTATCCGCATCGATCAGAAACCGCACATAACCCGGGCCGGACACGACAACGCGCCCCTGTGAATCCAGCGTCATTGAATGCACATCATGAGCCAGTTCATCATCCGCAAACTGCTCCACACGAAATCCGTCAGGCACCTGAATGCCCGGTTCGTCAGCGTACGCATCGCAGCAGACTGAGATTCCTGCGAGGCTCACCAGCAGTCCGGCCCGCAGCCGAGACGCCCGTCGAGCCCAAGTCAGTTCCACAGCCATTCAGACGATTCCTTTCCTGTTGTCGGGCCGACCAGGTCATCCTGCTGGTCCAATGTCCCGGATCAAGCATTCGCGCCAGCGGCGGAACTATAGCCGCACAGTCTGAATCTTGTGCAGTGCAAACGCTTTCGGCATCACGCCGGACCGGGTTGATGCACCGCCATAGTGCATCGTGTTTCGGGAGACGCTGCTGTCACAGATTTCAGGCTGGCAAGCAACGGTTCGCCGTCGCCAAAAAAAGGCACTGATCGGCAGCCATAACGAGTCGGCAGCCGAATTCAGCGGATTAACCCGCATGATGCTCACAATCAACAAACCCCTGATCGCCTGCATCGGCGCATGCTCGCAGTCCTTTCGGTGATGTTGCAAGGCGGACACCGGCAGTCAGGACGTATGTCGGGAGTATTTTTCGCGAGAATCAATTCCCGGAACTATTCTCTCAACATTAGGTTGTTTGTCTTTCGGCACAGCGCGCTCCCCGAGAATACTCAGGAACTCGATGAGAATTCCGCTTGTTCTTAACGCGAGTCTCTTTCCTCAAGTGGTTGTAAAGTGCTTCCGGGTTTCCGGTACGTTATTCACCACGGTGCCCGACTCCAGGCTGGTCCTGCACGAGCGAAGACGTAGAAAACATTTCACTTTCGAATGTATTTGAGTCACAGGAACCATCGTCGACGACGACTGGTGTCTGTGTACACCATGACCCGACT
>JANNGQ010001396.1:0-2683 GCA_031403975.1 Planctomycetota bacterium | reverse complement strand
CTGGCGATTACCTCCACGAGATTATTGGGATTCTCCTCTCAGCTTCGCCACTGGGGCGAACAGTCACTGAGTGTGGACGAGCATGTCAACCGGTCGGAGGTCCTCCGAGAATTATCCGTGTGGCCACGGATCGGAGCCTCTAAGGATTTCAGGAAACCCTCGCGCATTGGACGACTGAGTCAGTCCGGAGGCGAGACCGTCGGCCAGGATTTCAGGAGAGACCCCTCATGCAACTCGATCACTACCGATTGATACGTCCGTTAGTGCCATTGATGCTGACACTGCTGGTGCTGTCGAGAGTGACTCCGGCAGCTGATCCAGCGCCGTCGCTGCCACCCGAAGACGGCAAACTGCGGATTGTCGTGTTCGGGGCTCATCCGGATGACGCGGAATTCAAAGCGGGCGGCACAGCCGCCAGGTGGGCGAAGCTCGGTCATCATGTGAAACTGTGCTCAGTCACGAACGGAGACATCGGGCACTGGCAGATGGCGGGCGGACCGCTGGCTCGGCGTCGAGCTGCAGAATCGGCGGCGGTGGCGGAGAAGCTGGGTGTCGTGTCGCAGGTGCTCGACATCCATGACGGAGAACTCGAACCGACTCTGGAGAACCGCCGCCTGATCACGAAAATCATCCGCGAATGGAAAGCCGACATCGTGATCGCGCATCGCCCGTGGGACTATCACCCGGACCATCGGTACACTGGTATCGTCGTGCAGGACGCGGCGTTCATGGTCACCATCCCGTTCTTTTGCCCCGACACGCCGTTTCTCACTGAGAATCCGGTATTCCTCTATTCGAGCGACAGTTTTCAGAAACCTTATCCGTTCAGGCCCGACATGACCGTGGCCCTCGACGACGTCTTCGATCTCAAGGTCGAGGCACTGCACGAGCTGGAGTCGCAGGTCTATGAAGGAGGAGCAAGCGGTAACGAAGAGTTCATCCTCTCGGTTCCTCCCGCAGCCGACATTGCCGGGCGCAAAGCCTGGCTCAGACAACGTTGGGACGAACGCCAATCCCGCGAAGCCGATCGCTTCCGAGACTCGCTCATCCAGCTGTACGGCGAGGAAAGAGGCAAAGCCGTCAAGTACGCCGAAGCTTTTGAACTCTGCGAATACGGCCGCAAGCCCTCACCCGCTGAACTCAAACAGCTTTTCCCGTTCTTCGAAGAGTGAGCAGGAGTCAAATAGGTTATACGTCCGTCAAGTAGGTTATGCTTCAGCATAACTGACCTCCAGCTTCATGCTCGGCGTCATTTCATCCGACGGCTGGTCGATCAGGTGCGGAACATTCCGTCGCGACTGTTCGGTGTAGTTCTCTCCCGGCCTTCGCGTTGCTGCCTGGATGTTATGCTGAAGCATAACCTACTTCATGCGGCAAGTTATCATTCTGCCCGTTGAATTCATTCGCCCGCCTGTCCTGCCCCGGAGAATGCGGATGCTCAGCGTTTCCAATCGAAACAAGCCCGTTGCCTGTCGTCTGAGCCGTCGTGAGCTGTTGCAGGTGGGCTATCGCAGGAATTGAATGGAGGCTGAAGCTTGTTGCTGAAACCGAGCAGGCCGGCACCCACCGCAATCGCGAGCACACAGACAATTTGGATGAACCCGCGCATCTTTACGATCTCCGCTTATGGATGAGGATTGTGATGGCGAACGCTACCGTTCACCGGGCCGCGGCGAACGACGTTGATTTTAGTTGTAGTACGGCCCGCGGCTCCGTGTGCAACGGTTTGTTCGGCCTTGCTTTCTGGAAGGAATCATATCACGGAGCCCGTCAAGCGACGAGACATGGGGCGAAGCAAATACGAAGCAATCGCAAACAACAACACGACGAATGGACTGGCGATCTTACCAATACCGTCACCTGCCATGTAGTGATGATGTCCCGCGGCAATCAGGTTGATAACGACGCCCGCATACGCCCATTCTTTGACACGAGGAACTTTCGGAACAGAGATCGCGATTGCAGCAAGGACTTGCCACACCCCCACGAACTTGAAAAAGTGAGACGGATAGCCGCTCTTCGCTATCTCGACGTTCATGTCACCCGGTTGCGCAAAATTTGAAACCCCCATAGCGCCAAATGCCAGGCAAAGCAACATGGTACACGCCCAATAGACAATCTTTATTTTCATTGAAACACGCTTGAGGTGGATCTTTTGCGACTGCGGGGAAGGCATGTTCGGAGGAATCAGGAACAATCGTCACTGATCTGATCGAGATAAAACACATTGCCAACTGGATCAGTGAACAACGCCATGAATCCCCCCAGGGTTGTGCTGTTGGCGGCATGGGAAAGTTTACTGCCAACCCTGCAAGGCGACTATGTTCGCTTGCAAGATCTGAAACGGTAGCCCCGTCGCCTGCAGGCAGGGGTTAGCCCGCCGCCGGATTGCTTGCGTTTACGACTCTCCAGTTTGCTATCCGCGCCAGGAAATAGGCCAAAGCCGTCCACGCGATCCCAATTAGAAATATCGGCATCTCAAAATGGATGATACCTGTTACTGCAAGTGGGAGCGGGAGCAGAGCCACGATTAGGGGAATGCTGCGCCAGTAGCCCAGATCATAGCGTGCGCGAAAGAAAGCAATACTCAGTATTACCAAGGCAAGGAAGCCACCTGCGCTTCCCACGAGAACAAATAGCGAAAGGGTCTTCTGGGTTTCGAGTGGGTCAACAGGAATTTGCG
>JANNGQ010001395.1:0-4786 GCA_031403975.1 Planctomycetota bacterium | reverse complement strand
AAGGACGAACGCCGGCAGGTCGAAGAACAGTTCTCAAGTCACTTCCGGATGAAACAGCAGTCCAAACAATGCCCGCGTCTTATGACGCACTGCGGCATTCTGACATGTGGACGTTGCGGCGATGGGCTCAAAGTCACCGGTGAGAGTCTCCACCTGATCGCCGTGACTCATCCACGCCGTAAAAGTCGACGGGATTCCCTCGAAGAGAGGATTCGCCCTGCTGTCCGATCCTGACTGTGTACACGGGGCACGACCGAATTCCCGCGAATGTGCCGGTAGAATTCGACTGCCGAGGGCATAGCACATGATCTGCATTCCATAGCAGATGCCGAGTACTGGGATGTGCAGATCGAAGATCTTTGGATCGATCGACGGTGCACCATCGCCGTACACACTGGCAGGGCCGCCCGAAAGGATCAATCCCTTCGGATTCAGCTCACGAATCCGGTCCGCAGAAAGTTCATGCCGCACGACCTGGCAAAAGACGTTCTGATCACGCACGCGCCGCGCGATCAGCTGCGCGGTTTGCCCGCCGAAGTCCATCACAAGGACCAACTCATCGTGAGCAACCGCGGAAGATTTTGTCAGCGATTCAGTCTCAGCAGAACCAGCCATGTGCAGTCTTCAGTCCTGTCAAGTGCGGCAATCAGATCACTGCGTTCGGGGAATCAACGCCGCCCACAGTGCAATCTCGCGAAATGCCACGTTACAGTCCCTCGCCGTACCAGTGCTCCACTGCGAAACGATCGAGGAAAACTCCGGAGGTTAACAAGTCGCAGCGAGATCTGACAGGGACTGTCGGTCTGATTGCAGCGTAGGCTTCAGCCTGCCGACGCCATCCCGATCGTTTCATTTTCTCGATGAAACTGGCAGGCTGAAGCCTACCCTGGGAAGATCCGGCACTCATCCGATAGTCCCGAGTTGGATGGGGTCGTCAAGGAGAACCTGGCACCGTCGAACGATTCACAATTCCTTAGTCCGTGCTCCGACGCCATGTACCTCTTTAACCTTGCCGATCGAGTTTCACGGGGCCTGAAAGAAATTGATCCCGCAAGGACGACCCGCCACCGTGAGTTCCTGTCGCGGCAGCAGACAGAGTCAGGTGGATTCCGGGGCCGTGAAGGCGATGCGGATTTGTACTACACCGGTTTCGCCGTTCGCGGCCTCGCTGTCAGCGGCGGGCTGGAAGAAGACAGCCGTGACCGGATCGCCGCGTACCTTGCTTCTGTTGATCCCCTGTCGCTGGGATTGATCGATCTTTTGAGCTGGCTGTACAGTGCTCTGGTGGTCCAGGCGTCGGGCGGACGGGATCTGCTTGAGGACGCTCCGGCTGCGTTCGCTGACACGATTGCGGAAATCATCGAATCGCGCCGAACGACAGACGGTGGTTATGCAAAATCGAACGAGGGTTCGCTGGGCAGTACTTATCATTCTTTCATGGTGGCCCTGACCTATGAACTGCTGGGTCGGAAAATGCCGCGGCGAAATGCGATGGTCCAGTTTCTGTTCGATCGACAGCGCGACGACGGCGGGTTCGTGGAGATCGCTCCCATGAAGCGCAGCGGCACGAATCCGACTGCAGCCGCCGTCGCGCTGCTGAAACAGCTGGAGGCTCTGGATGAAGACATCGCTACAGACGTGATCGGCTTCCTGACGGACGTTGTCAGTGCCGAAGGCGGCTTCCAGGCGAACACGCGGATTCCGTTCGCGGACGGACTGTCGACGTTTACTGGACTGCTGACGGCTCATGATCTCGGTCGGCGCGATCTGATTGCACCTGATCGGATTCTGCACTGGGTTTCAACGTCACTGGAGCTGCCGACAGGCGGATTCCGGGGAGCCAGCTGGGATCAGCAGGCTGACGTCGAGTATTCATTTTACGGCCTTGGAATTCTGGGGCTGCTGCATGCAGCGCCGTAGCACACAGTCGTCGGCAGCATCCCGTTGAGCTGTTCGAGCAATCGGCGCAGCCACTCCACGGCGCGCACCGACGTTCATTTCTCAGGGATTCGCTTCATCGAATAGTGCCCCTCGGACGGCCAGAACAGTTTCGAATCATCCAGAGGCTGACGGATCACGACCTCGTACACATGGCCAGCCTTGAAAGATGCACACGGAATCGTGACCGAGCGCCGATCATCGGCCACGATGATGGGTGACTGTGTCAACGTGTACCGATCCGAATCCGGCGAAGCATAGTTGCCGCTCCAGATCCGGGTGTAGGCCTGAATCGACCAGTTATCGGGATCTACCGCCCTGCCCGCGTCGACGGGATGGAAGAAACTCACAACAAATCCCATCGAGGTCGCTCTGATTTCACGAATGCCGTTCGGCATCGCCGCTTCGGGAACCAGCCGTTCGATGCTGCCCGTGTTGGAACCGCCCTGCCAACCGCTGTCCCAGATACTGCCGATGTAAACAGCTCCGTCGGGACCGACCGCAGACGAAATCGGACCGGCGAAGTTCGAACCTCCTCCCGGCTGATCCGGCAGACTGAATCGATAACAAGCCCCCTGCAGGCTTCCCTCAACATCCTGCACGGTGAAGCGAATCAAGCAGCGTGTATCGTATTCGCAACCGATCCCGTGGCCCGCCAGTTCCGGAATCCTGAAATCATCCGGCAGAAACAGGATGCTGTTCACGCTTCGAGTCCACGGATGCGGAATCATCACTGTCGGGGTCTCTGCGACCGCACTGCGATCGGTTTCGTGCCTTGAGGGTACGCCGTAATGCCGGCCGGGAATCACATGATTGATCTCGTTGAACGTGTTCTGCACACCCTGATTGTCCGTCACAAACAAATGACCTTCACGGTCCAGCGCAAGGCCCATGGGAAATCGAAATGCAAATGCGACCGGAGAAACCGTCCCGTTGGTGTCGATCTTCAGAACAGTGCCTCGCCAGCGATCATTGTCTGCCGGTCGGTTGTTCTGAGAGTAGTCGCTGCCGAGTCCCACAAACAGATTGCCGCTTTTGTCGCGCACCAGCCCGGTCGTCCAGTCGTGATAATCATCGGTAAGTCCCCAACCGGATGCGACGACATCGAATTGTTCCGCCCGTCCGTCACGATCCGTATCACGCAGACGCAGGACCTCCGGTTTGTGGGCGACCAGCAGTGCATCACCGTCCGGGCGGATTCCATATGGGGCAGCCAGCCCGTCAGCGAACAGGCTCAACGAATCCGGGAGAGCGTCGCTATCGGTATTGCCGGCAATCCAGACCTGGCCCTGGAGCGATGTGAAGGCCATTCGGCCATCCGGGAGCCACGCCATCGAAGTCGGCATGATCGACGAATTGATCGGAAGTCGCTGCCCTGTGAACCCGGGAACTGAAGTGATCCGATCCGCGGCGCTGATCGGTTTGACGGTGGCGCCAGCGGCCGGGAAGACCGGAGGCTTCGAAGTCGTCAACATTGTCAGTTGAGCCGACTGCCCCTCTCCCAGCGATGGTGCCATGGTTTGACGCTCCCCGTCAACGGTCACAACCGCCGCGAACGAAATCAGCTCAGAGGATTCAGAGGGAACCCAGGAATCAAGTTGCAGGCGGTGTTCGTCCGGGCAAGTTTCCACCTGCGCAGTGATCGACCAGCCGGTTTGATGTGTCCGAACAGCAGCGTTCGCATCACGGGGCGGAGAACCCTCTCGGCCTGGTGCAGCGAGTTGTTTCTGGGGGTCGATCGGTCTGAGCGTGAGTCGCAGCACGGTTGATACAAGCGGCCGCAAGGGATCATTCCACGCCGTAATACTCGAATGCGGCGACCTTTCTGGTTTGGCCGAGAGTGCAGCGCTCTGTAGTTCGAAGCGGAATCGAACTCGCAGGCCTACCTCAGATTCATCGACTTCGTATGACAGAAGTTCCGCCTGGCGACGCTGGTCGATGACCGGAGTCAGCGCTTCATCCGAGCCGGACGCGGCAGATTTCAGACGACAGACTGGAGCGTTGTCCTTTGATTCGAAAACCGGGATGCCAGCCATATCCCAGAACCAGCTTTTTCCTTCAGTCCTCTGCCTTGCGAACTCACCGATCGTCCATTTCCGCAGATTCAGCGAATCGAGATCGAACAACGCGCTGTGGCCGTTGCCGAAACCAACAGCAAAAGACCGGGCGACACTTCCGCCGTTCTTCTTATCTCCGACAGTGAAGACGTCGCGGATGATTCGAGGCCGCTCGCCGGGGGAAACCGTAACGACCTGTTCAAACCGGCTGACGACAGTCGGTGGCGAGAATCGCGGATCAGCCAGCGATTTCCACAGCGTTGCAATCTGCTGCGGCAACGATTCTTCAGGTATGACTGCCACTGGCTTCCGGATCGCCGGCATCTCAATCCCTGGGATCACGCGGATCGGGTTCTGCATCCATCTCATGAAAAACCGCGGACGCAGCCTCTGGCCCATCGTCATGATGTCAGAACCGCGGGTCCCCATCGCCACGTTGCGGGGTTCAAACTCCCCGGCCTGATGACAGGCGATGCAGTTGAACCCGGTGGCACCTGCCAGTTGATTGCCAGCAAGAAGTTCATCGGCGGTGGCCAATGACGGATGATGTGGATTGAGGTGTTCGAAGAGTTCCGGTCTCGCCGAGTCCGCTGCGTCCGGAATCCGGTCAGAACTGACAAAATGCCGTACCAGTGCGCTGCGGTCTTCACCGGACATCCGGTATTTCGGCATCCGTACCAGCAGCCACGGCAGGCGGCGGGCCTTTTGTTCCCCGGCCACAGCCTCGATCAGATACTCCTCCCGCAGTTTGTCTCCGACAGCCGTCAGTGGAGGAGGAATCAACAACTGGC
>JANNGQ010001394.1:0-2824 GCA_031403975.1 Planctomycetota bacterium | reverse complement strand
GATCTGGTGCTCGAGTACGCGGTCGGCGCGGCAACAGTCGCGAACAGCTGGTCGGGGTACTTTCAGAAGTTACTGCCCGCTGCGCTGATTCCATTCGCGCTGAGTGGGGCGCCAACCCTGTACGACGACGGACATGTGCTGCCGAACGTTCTGGCAACCTATCAGGGAACGGAAGTCGGCCAGAAAGTTGTTTCCGAAGCCAACGCTGCAGGAGTCAAACAATTCAAAGGTGTGTTCTGGGCTCTGAAAAAAGATCATGCGACGCTCGGGAAATCCGGAACTGTGGTCGGTGCGGTCAATGATGCTGAATTTGAAACACAGCTTTCGGACCGCAAACGTGCTTTGGTGAATATGCCGGCGATCGTGATTACGCTGATCGTGATGGTGATTCTGGTGAAAGGTATTTCAGAAAGTGCGGGCTTCAATGCACTGATGGTCTTTATCAAAGTTGCGGCGGTGCTGTTTGTGATCTTCGTTGGAATGTGGTACATCGATTCCGCCAATTGGAGACCATTCGCGCCGTACGGCTGGACGGGGTTGAGTTTCTTTGGCCACACGATTGCCGGGAATACCAACTCGGGCGGTGAACCGGTCGGAATGCTTGCCGGGGCGGCCATCATCTTCTTCGCCTTTATCGGGTTCGACAGTGTCTCGACCCACGCTGAAGAAGCAAAGAATCCCAGGCGTGATGTACCGATCGGGATCATTGCGTCACTACTGGTCTGCACTGTTTTGTATGTCGCTTTAGTCGCAGTGCTGACGGGCATGGTCAAATACGACCAGATCAGTGTGGATGCGGGCGTCTCAAGCGCATTCAAAGACGTCGGGCTTCCCTGGGCGGAGGTCATTATTGCCGCTGCCGGAGTCGCCGGGATCACATCGGTGCTGCTCGTGATGATGCTCAGTGCTCCGCGAGTCTTTCTGGCAATGGCCCGCGACGGGCTGGTTCCGAAGGCATTTTTTGCGGACATTCATCCGAAGTTTCAGACGCCGTGGCGGAGCACGATTCTGATTGGACTGTTCGTTTCCTTCCTTTCAGGCTTTCTGCCGATTGACGCTCTGCTGCATCTGACGAACATCGGGACTCTGTTTGCTTTTGTCATTGTCTGCGGGGCGGTGCTGATCATGCGGAAGACGAATCCTGAAGCCAATCGCCCGTTCCGGTGTCCGCTGGTGCCGATCGTTCCCGTGCTGGGAATTGGCAGTTGCCTGATGCTGATGTTTTCGCTGCCCGCGGCTAACTGGTGGCGGCTGATTGCCTGGCTGGGTCTGGGCCTGGTGATCTACTTCTGTTACGGCAGAACACACAGCATTCTGGGTCGGGAACTGCGAAGCGGACAGCAGCCGAAAGTTTAGCAATTGTCCAGGAACAACACCGCGTTTCGAACGATCCGGAACGGAGTATCCATCGAACGGAGTTGTGATCAGAGTGTTCACGTTTGGCAGAATGATGTGGGCAGAACAATGAAGTGAGATTCTCGAACCAATTCCTCACGTTTCCCATCATTCTGCCTGCATCGTTCTGCCTTTCCCGATTCCATGTTCCGCGGCGATTCTCACTTTACCGATGCCGCGAAAACGCGGATCTGCTCCTGGACGGGTTCCTTGCCCCTGCGGCCTGAATGACATGTACAGATCATGCTCGATTACAGATTGGGCAATCGCTTTTCAGCTTCGCCGCGGAGACCGCTTGGATCCCAGTGACGTTCTGCGACTGCGAAACCGAAGCCGTTGCCAAGTTCTGTTTCAGCACGTCGTGCCCAGGGCGTACCGGGATGGTCGGTAATGACGGCTCTCAACCGCTCGATCGTCGCGGCCTCTTCTGTCTTCACCATTTCGAGATACTCGTCACGCGTCTCTTTCATGCCGAACGCCGCTTTCAGCCGGTCGTACTGAGCTTCGTCCGGAACAATGACGGCCTGGCTGTTCCACCAGAAGTTCCACTCGTTGGATTTCGGGTCCGTGGGTTTCGGCATGCTGTTCGCGTGCTGGTCCATGGCCAGCAGGAACTGAAACAGTCGCAGGCGGAACATATAGAGCTGAGCCGATGCCAGGTCATAACCGGCACGCCAGCGCTGGGTCGGTTCGGTCCGGCGTATGGTCCCGGCCTTTTGCATGAGGGCAATCGCTTCGAGTGTCAGATTCATGGCCTTTACGGCCTTCTGCACTTCCGGGAGGGCTCGAGCTTTGAACGGCTCCAGCTCGATCGGAAAATGTTCGTTGCCGATATTGAGCTCCGGGTCATGCGCCTGAAACAACAACGTGTCATTGTTGGGATTCAGACGTGAGATGACCTGCCAGACTGTGTCACGAAACTCACTTGCCGTGCGTTCTGCGAAGTACGCCGGTCTTGACTCCAGGTTCGGCTGATACTGGCGCATCGACAGAAAATCGTACTTCCGTTTGTCATTTGCCCCTTCGCCGGTCAGCGTTTCTTCATCGCCGGGAAGGACAAAAAAGATCCCGCCGGTTTCGCGGGCCATCCGCACCTGTTCATACGGACCGAAGCCCGATGACTGCACGTCCCAGCGGGAATGCAGACCATTCCACTGCAGACACTCGGGATATGGCGTTTCAGGGCCGCGGCGAATCCGGATCCAGAAGTGTTCGCCAGTGGGTTTATCGATCCATCTCTGATGCGAGTATGGAAAGCCGAACATGCTTTCACGTCCGAGGAAGTACAGCGGTGCCTTGACGGCCCGTGCGGCCGAGACGGCGGATTCGACATGCTCACCATCGTCACCGGATTCATCAGACACCACAATCACAGCCAGTTTGCGTTTGCCCCGGGCCGCCGTTTGCTGGTACTTGCCGATGATGGCCG
>JANNGQ010001393.1:0-8428 GCA_031403975.1 Planctomycetota bacterium | reverse complement strand
GGCGAATGTGAATAGTGCGGTTCCAGAATCGGGTGTCGCGGAACGCGTGAGAGTTACATGTGAAATCTCACGACTTCAGACCGGAACTCTCACGAGTTCCGCGACACACGTTTTGGAACCGCTCGTACGGCCAAACCGGGCCCAGGTCTGACTGTTACGCCACCTTGTAAGGCAGCTGAATTCGGCCGAAGCGTCTGCCCGTGGCATCGTATAGCAGAATCTCGTTCGAAAACTCGGCCCAGACGGCAGCAAGTTTCACGGATCTCGGACCGTGAAGCACAAACTGGAATCCGCAGCGTCGACCGTTCTGCAGCAGTTCCAGTTCGGTCATCGGAAAATGATGCTCCAGAAGGTTTTCCTTCCGGCAAAGCGTGATATGCACAAAATGTCGCAGGTGATCGATGGACTTCACATCGGCCGGCGTTTCAGGGAGCCGAGGGGCCGTGACTGGCTGACACATGCAGGACAAACCCTTGCAGAGTGTAATCCATGAAGCGTGGTTGCGGCTCCGTGTTGCCGCAGAACGAACGATGCCGATTTTTCCGGAAGCGTTGTCCTGGCAATTCAGGAAAACTCTTCCTCAACCGCTGCCCGTGGCAAGGGTATCGGTCAGCCAGCTGACGGGCCTCCCCAAAACGCGAGTCCCGCGGCACAGACGACATGAGCAGCACCAGCCGCACCACCGTTGAAACCCCACAACTGATATCGAGTTGAAAGAGGTGTCTGGAACTTCGGAGGCAACAGAAAACCCGCTGAAAACCTGGTCCCGGAGAGTTCCGGACGCCTTATTCAACGGCCCCAAAACCGAAGTGTGACACGGTAGCCGGCTATTCGACCTTAACTCTTCGGACTCGATGATTGCTGCTGTCGCCGACGTACAACCATCCGTCGGACGAAACGAAGACACCGTGGGGACGATTCAGGCGGCATTCGGCGGCCGTTCCGTCAGGACCATCGCCCGACTGACCGTTGCCGATGACAGTTTCCACGATGCCCGATTCCCGGCGAAGTACCCGGATGGTGTGACTTTCCGTGTCCGCGAAATACAGATCTCCCGACCGAGCCAGGCTGACGCCTTTCGGGCCGGAAAGCTGAGCTTCCGTTGCCGGACCGCCATCGCCCGTATAACCACTTCGACCAGTGCCTGCGATATGGTGGATTGTCTGTTTCTCGAGGTCGATCCGATAGATTGCATTGCCTTCGCGCAATGCGACGTAAAGCGAATGCCGGCCATCGAAGTCAAGAGCTCGCGGTCCGTTCAGCGGTGTCCCCGTCAGCGCAGCTCCGTCCGTAGTCCTTGATTTCTCACCGGTTCCGGCAAACGTTGACATCACTCCGGTTGACGGGTTCACCATGCGAATCCGATGGTTTCCTATGTCGCAGATGTAGAGGCGATCGTCGTTGTCCAGCGCGATGGAATGGGGCTGGTTCAACTGCGCTTCTGTAGCAGAACCGTCATCTCCGGAAAACCCGGCGACACCAGTTCCTGCGACCGTGGAAACCACGCCAGTGGTCCGGTCGACGCGGCGGACGAGATGATTCTGCATTTCGACAAACAGCATGTTGCCGTGGCTGTCGAATCGGACTTCATAGGGTTCGTTCAGTTCCGCCGCGACCGCAGGACCTCCGTCGCCCGAGTACCCTTTGCGACCGCAGCCGACCACGGTCGTCATCTGTCCGGTGCTGACATCCACTCGGCGGACGACATGCGAACCAACTTCGCAGATGTACAGAGCTCCATCCGGCCCGATGCTGATTCCGAACGGCTGAGACAGAGATAACTGCGTTGCGGGACCTTCAGGACTGTACGGCGTGTCCTTGCCGTGACCGGCCACGGTGCTCACCAGGCCGGTGTGACGATTGTCGTCGCCAACGAACACCTTCGCGATGATCACCGACGAAGGCATCAGAAGAGTGAATACGAGGACAGCGTGTTGAAACAGTGTTCCGGACATCGGAAGTCGTGGTCCCTATTCGAGCGTGTCGGTCTGTGAGTCGGGAGGCTGCGATTTACAATTGACACGCCGCTCCGTCGGCGGGGATTCGTCGTTGAGTGAGCGGGATCCGCAGAGCTTCATCACACGTCCTGCCATGTGTCAACACCGCGCTGGCGGAGCGGCGGGCAACGCCCAATGGCACTCACTTGGTTGTCGATGAACACCAACCCGAAGCGTCAGTTTTGAAGTTGCGCGTTTCAGGCCCGGAGGGCCGAAATATCCTATGCCGGGCTTCCAGCCCTGACGAAATGCACAACTTCAAAAAGCGACAGCGAGGTGCAATTCACGTCGCGTGAAAACATAACGAACGCCCTCGCTGACGCGTCGGGTTGGTACAGCACGTTCCACGGGCTCACCGGACGGCTTTCACGAACGTGACCTTTTCCCTGACAAAAATCCTTCACGGCGCTGAGCGGCGGGGCAACAGTAACAACTTACAGCTGCGCAGCGAATCATGCATCGTCTACTTCTGTTTCTTCGCAGCCGCGCGACGGCGGCGTTGCTTCAGCCGACGCAGCACGATCATCCGAAGGTCTCGATAGTGAATCTTCAGGAATACAGATCGCAGGAGGACGCGGGACTGCGCCGGCGTCAGGTGTCTCCATGCGATTTCTGAGACGACCAGCCACGTCGCCACGAGAGATATGACGAGTGTCGCTGCCGCGGACATCGTTGGGTCAATTTCAGTCAGGTCCCTGAGATTCCCTTGCAGTTCGCGGGAATCCGGCAGACAAGCCAGCAGAACTCTGGCGGCAATTGTGCAGCACAACAGCAATGCCACACCGCGGATTGCCGACGTTGCCATTCGCAGGAGCAGCGGCGACCCCGATCGTTCATCCGCAGTTTCGTGACGTGCCGTGGACCGGCTGGACAGGTCTTTCAACAGATTGAATACGGACCCGCCGACGATCTGACTCAGCACTTGCCGCTGCCGGGCGACGAACATCAGTACTGTCACGACGATGAACACAAACACGATTCCCGAGGGTCCTCGCAGTCCCGCGAATCGCGAACCTTCCCGGAAAAACAGATCGGCCTGAACCGGGAGCAGCACCAGAACGCCACCCCAGTGCTTCAGTGTCAGCAGCACCAGAGCGATGATGAACAACTTTGCCGACAACGGCAGTTCGGGTGTCAACAGCATCAGCAGTGCAGCGACCACTGCAAAGACGCTCAACTGCAGGATCAGGCGGAACGGCCGGTCTTCTGACGAGCGTTCAAGCACTTCTCCGCCGGACATGACGTTGTTCTGCTGCATGACAAGTGGAGTCTACCGAATCTTCTTCATCAGATCTTCGATAAACGGATTGATGTCATCTTTGTAAGTGAACGCTTCTTCCTCACCGTCTTCAAGGAGGCTGTCGTCAAAACGTTTCGCAAGTGTGCCATCGGTGCTGAAAACGTAGACGGCGGGAATCGAGGACAGTTCCAGCGTCTCAAATACCCGGTCTGCCTCAGTATTGCTGAGGATGTTTGTGAAACCGGCTTTGTGCTTCTTCAGGAATTTCTCAACCCTCTCGCGATAATAACTGACGGGCTTGCTTTTGATGCCCACGAAGTCGACGTTGAAACTGATGCAGACGAGTCTTTCCGGGTGGGCTTTCTGCAGTTCGACCAGCTTTGGAAACTCGGTCATGCACGGCAGGCAGGACGTCGACCAGATGTCCACAACGACAATCTTGCCACGATGTTTCTCAATCAGGGCCTCGACGTCTTTCCATGTTCCGTCGGTAAGAGTCACCTCGGTCTCTTCGACCTTCGGCGTCTCGGTCACAGGCTTTTCGTCCGCGAAACATACGGCAGGACAGACCGAAGACACGGTCAACAGACACAGAGAAACGAGGCATTGGGAAACCATGCAAGAGCTCTTTTCAAAGTTCTGATCGTCCAGAAGGATTCCAGTACAATAGGCGACTGTTATACTTCGCGCGGCTCTGATTGACTTGTAGAATTCGGAGGCTGGCTGGTTATTCAACCCGAAGTCTCACGACTTCGGCTACAACGAAATGTCTCATTCGGGGCCGCGTGCAGTATTCTGAAACGTGCCGACGTCGTGTTTCATCGACCGCAAAGAATGCAGGTGACTCAACAGCGCCTGCTCATTCTCCCGATTGACGTTGGATAGTTCCAGTGTCTTCACCCAAAGGAAAATCGCGTCAGGATCGAAAGTCGGCAGAGATTCAGACGATGTTGTGACGAAGATCACACCGTCGCCGGAGGTCAGTTGTGACAAATCCGGGACTTGAACCACCGCGACCCGACCTGCCGTATTGATCTTACCCGAAGTTTCGGAGTACTGAATCTCGCCGCTTTGCGAGATCGATACACCCGTTGCGTCTTTTGGCAGAACGGGTGAATCCCACAGCGCCACAGGTCCCACGACTGTGATCAGCCCGATTCGATGATCAGCCAGTACCTGAAAATCTCCGCGGCGCGTCAGCAAGTCGCCTTCCAGTCGGAACATCAGGGTGCCGTCGTCCGCAGGCAACGCGACATGCATTGCAAAAGGTGACGCGATGCGGCTGCCGGAATCGAAGTTGAAAAACCTGAGCGACTCGAATTTTCGAGCCGATTCGTCACTCTTCCCGGGCAACATGGATGCGACTTCGGGAAGCAGCACGGTCCGGCGAAATCCCACTGACCAGAAACCGTTCAGATTGCCCGACACCTGCCGGATGGCTTCAACCAACGGCTGTGAATCGTCGGAGGCAGTGATGCGTGTGCCTGTCTGGAATTCAGTCATAGCCGATGCCAACCTGCCCGCCTGCAGTGATTCCGGCAACAATCGCTTCTGCTCGAGAATGAACTCCAGCTCAGAAAGTTCCATGTCCGCATATGACTCGGCCCAGATCTTCGCAGTTTCGGGGTCGGCCTCGGGAAACATTCGCTGAATCAGCAGGAGGACACGGTCACCGGTCGGCAGGAACCGGTCTTCACCGCGATGCGGTGCAGGCACGTCACTTGTTGCTGACACGAGGGTCGCGGCATGAGCGCCAGTGCCTTCGCCGGTCATTGCCGTCACGAACGTATCAGGGAATTCAGTGCCCGCAGCGGGATGGCGAATTACTGCCGGAATGAACGTTTCAGGCGGGAGCACAACTTCTGTCATTGACCCCATTGCGGTTGTCGCACGCGGCGCTGTCAAGGTCAGCGATGAATGGACTCCTCGTCCGGCGAGCCCCCCCACCACCAGCAGCAGCACTACAGACGCACATCTGGTCCATGCCGACATCGATCACTTCCCTGAGTCGATGAGAATAATTGTTTCGCTTCCGGTCGGTATCATCAAAAGACAGGCCGGCACGGCAGAAGTACTCCGTCTCCTGCCGCTCCGGCGAACCGTAGCAAAATCCCCGGATCGTGTCTTTAGCAGCCAGCTGAACGGGAATCAGTCTGAATTCAGACCGGTTCCGGAGTCCGAATGCCGATTCACTTGGTCTGTGAATTTGCTCCGGCTAGAAAACGTCGTCACACACAGGGGGAGCGAGTCCTGGAAACAGGCCGCTCCCCAGTGATTTTCCGATTCCCGAAGACATAATTGCCGACGCTGATGCGATCAGTGACCGGCGAGTGGTGAAACCAGCATGCGAAACCAGACCGCGACTCAGCTTCTCTTCGAGTTTTCACACGCAGGTCGTGGCACCGTCGTCTTCCCGGAATCCGATGTGCCGGAGGTTCGTTCTCTTCCCGCGGTTGGCCCACAGTTTCTTGCTGCGAATCTGCTGCCATTGCCCGAAATTGCCGAACCCGATGTCGTGCGGCATTTTGTAAACCTGTCAACGCTGAACATGAGCGTCGATTCGCACTTCTATCCGCTCGGCAGCTGCACAATGAAATACAATCCGAAACGGCACGAACGACTGGCCCGTCTGCCGCAGGCGGCGAACAGTCATCCGTATCAGCCCGAGGGGCAGATCCAGGGACTGCTCAGCATTCTGTTCGAGATGCAGGGAATGCTGGCTGAAATCTCCGGCCTCCCCGGTGTCTCGCTGCATCCCGCCGCGGGAGCTCAGGGCGAATTCACAGCGCTGCTGACCGCCGCAGCCTACTTCCG
Source organism: Planctomycetota bacterium (assembly GCA_031403975.1). GTDB lineage: Bacteria > Planctomycetota > Planctomycetia > Planctomycetales > Planctomycetaceae > SXXK01. Next base: position 2,377 of record JANNGQ010001393.1, on the reverse strand, counting down.
TGACCGGGGCGAACATCGCACTCGAGTCCTGTTTCCTGCCAGTGCTCACGGCACGAATCCGGCAAGTGCGTCCCTCGCGGGATTTGAATGTGTGCAGCTCGCAGACAGAGGCAGCGGCTTTGTGGATCTCGATGAGCTGAAGGCTCAGCTCGACGAACGCACAGCTGTCTTCATGGTGACGAATCCGAACACGCTCGGACTCTTCGAACGCGACATCGCCAGAGTTGCCGACATGCTTCATTCCGTCGGCGGACTGGTCTACATCGACGGTGCAAACATGAACGCGATCCTGGGGAAGACGCGCCCCGGAGATTTTGGCGGCGACATGATGCACTACAACGTTCACAAGACATTCACCGGGCCTCACGGCGCAGGCGGTCCCGGAGCCGGTCCGATCGCTGTGCGTGACTTCCTCGCGCCGTTTCTGCCGGCTCCGATCGTCACGTTTGACGCTGCGAAACACTGGTACTCGCTGACGATCCCGGCTCAGTCCATCGGTCAGGTCCGGACGTTCTTCGGCAATGTCGGAATTCTCCTGCGAGGCTACTTCTACATTCGGACGCTGGGAGCGAGGGGCCTCCGCGAGGCGTCCGAGAACGCAGTCCTGAATGCGAATTATCTGCTTAGCCAGGTCATTGATTTCCTGGAAGTCCCGCATGGCAACCGCTGCATGCACGAATTCGTGGCCAGCGCCCGGAAAATCAAGGAACAAACCGGCGTCACGACGATGGATATTGCCAAGCGACTGCTCGATTACGGCTTCCACGCGCCGACCGTCTACTTTCCGCTTGTCGTCGAGGAGGCACTGATGATGGAACCCACTGAAACAGAATCCCTGCAGACTCTGGATGCTTTCGCCGCGGCTCTTCGCACGATCTGCGGGGAACCGCCGGATGTTGTCAAGGCCGCCCCTCACACCACGTCCGTCTGTCGCCCCGACGAAGTAGGCGCCGCCCGCAAACCGGTTCTCTGCTGGTCAGCGCCAAACTGCTGATGTATGTCTCCGCGACACACTTCAGTTGATAAAACAATTGATTAAGATCCGCAACCGCCTTTTACCGTTGTCTCCCGGCGCGCCGGGACTCCGCCGGCTGGGATTCGTCGTCGCCTGAACAGGTCGTCGGCGCTTTCATCGTGCCCCATAGGTGGCGCAGAAGCCCCGCCGACGGAGCGGCGGGCCAACAGTAAAAGGTCCCCATGCACGTGAAAAACGCACTCCTCACTGTCCTCAGCGGCGTTCTGTTCTTGTCGGCAGCCGGCTTCAGCCGTGGCGACGAACCTGCCGCCTTCGACGATCTGCAGCTCATCACCGCGCCACCCGCGGAACTTAATGCGCCGGCATTCTACTCCAAATACATCAATGCAGACGGCTACCCGATCGTCGCATCAAACAACGTCGACGACTATGCCCTGCGGGAAGCCGCGTATCTTGTCAACATCATGCTGGCTCAGCGGCCCGATGTTCGGGAAGCGATGACCAGAAGCGGCTCCCGGATGAGCATCATTGCATGGAACGAGTACACAACGGAACAGCCCGAATGGGGATGGCTGGCTGATCCGAAAAACGACAACCGCGACGCTGAAGGCATCACGGCAAAGGATTTCTGGGACGCACGAGCCCGCGGCATGGGCGGATCCGAGACCGATCCGTACTGCTCCTGCGGCGAGGAGAATCTGCTCGCGTATCAAGGAGATCCGTACTCGACCGAGTGCATTCTGATCCACGAGTTCGCCCACAACATTCACCTGCGAGGACTCGTCAATATCGATCCGACCTTTGATCCTCGTTTGAAAGCGACTTATCGGAAAGCGATGTCCGCCGGTTTGTGGAAAGGCAAGTATGCATCCGTGAATCACCACGAATACTTCGCCGAGGGCGTCCAGTCCTGGTTCGACGACAACCGCGAAAACGACCACGACCACAATCACGTCGACACGCGAGAAGAGCTCCTCGATTACGACCCGGATCTCGCGGCACTCTGCCGAGAAGTCTTCAGCGACACGGAACTCAAATACACCAAACCGGCGACCCGCCTCAACGGCCATCTTCAAGACTATGAGCCCGCGACAGCGCCGGTCTTTTCCTGGCCCGAACGCCTGCAGGCCGCCCATGTGGCCATTCGCCAAAAAGCAGAAGCGCGAAGCAAGTAGTACTACCGCCCACGTGGTCGTCGAATCCGCGAAAACCGCAACGGTCCGGGATTTGGAAGCGCCTGATCGTCAAAGGCAACGAGTTGGCACCTTAAAGCTAGCCGCGATGCGGTCGTGGATTGTGACCACGTCGTTTGAGGTCACAATCTGTGACTACATACGATGAATCGACCAGGAGAAAATGCGCCATGACCCACAAAACAAAGCTCGTTCTGGTCGATCAAAT
>JANNGQ010001392.1:0-3124 GCA_031403975.1 Planctomycetota bacterium | reverse complement strand
TGGCATTACCGATGCGTTCATGCGCGCTGTTAAGAACGATGAAGAATGGGCGCTGCGCTTCCCCGATATGAAGGATGAACTCTTCCAGAATGCCGTCCGTAATGTCATCAAACGGCTGCAGAATGTCGGACACCGGCAGGTCATCCGCGCGCTGGAGTCCGGAAATCACCGGGGCCGGAATTGAGATCTCGGCAACCATCTGGTGATTTTGATGTCCGAGCACAAACAGCGATCCCGGATATCCGTCGTCCGGGCCCTCGGAATCACCGTCGGGACGATACGCAATGCCCCAGCCGCCGTACGCGAAAGTTGTTCCGTGTTGCTGAATATGAGGTGGGCGAATGCCTCCGAGATATTCAAAGTTGCCCGGCGTCAGCATCGACTCATGCTGTGCCGCACGATGTCTTACGGGCACAGACTTGCCGGATGCCGTGTAGACACTGATCGCTTCTGCTTTCTCGTCCTGCGTTTGAACGGAGGCATCGGACGTGTTCGCTGCCGGGTCATCCACGGATTCGTTTGTTTCCGATACATTGCTGCTCACAGTTTCCCGGGCGCCAGTCTCGGCATCCGCCTCAGCCGGTGGAAGACGCACGGCAGTTTCCTCTGCCGGCTCCGTCCGTCCCGTCAGCGCGAGACTCAGCTCGGACCCAAAGCGAACGCCCGCGGCGAGCGCCAGAATGCAGAAGCTGAGATAGAGGCATTTCATGGATACGAATCGAAGCAGGGGCCTTTAATTCATCACAAAACTGTGCTCGCTCTGCGAAACCCCGGCGGACTCCTGTCCAACCTGATCCCGCCAGTCCGGTTTTCCGATGTCGGATTCCGGAGCAGAATCCTCCGGATCCGAACTTTGCTGCATCCGGCTGTGAACGGCCAGAGAACCGGCCCCCAGCAGCGCCACATAATATGGAATCTCGAGTGCTTCCAGACTGACGAACTGAGCGGCCACCATGAAACCGATCAACGATGCAATTGTCATGCGGGCGGAATCCGCAAACCATGTGTCGGATTCGTGTTTGGTCTTCTGCAGCAGGAGCCAGCAGCGCCAGATGACGACAAGAAAGAACCCGAGATACATCAGAATGCCGGGTACGCCGAGTTCGACAGCCGTCTGCACCCACAGGCTGTGAGCTTCCTTTCCGGCCGGCCATCCGAATTCGTGCGCGTGCAGCGGCCAATGGTCGGGCCCGCAGCCCATGATCGGGTTTTCGGCAAGCAGTGTCGCGCAGTCACGCCATAGATCGAGCCGACTTTGAGCCGATGCCTCCCGAACACCGTTGTTTCGTACGAATGACTCAAAGAATCGCTCGCGAACCTGAGGTCCGGCCAGAAAAACGGCCATCACCAGACCACACCCGAAGACCAGATAATGCAGAGTCGTTTTACGGATGATAAAGAACGAGACACCGGCGAAGACCACCGTGGCCAGCATGGCACCGCGCGAAAATGAGAACAGAATCGCATGACCGATGAACGCCGCACAGCCCGCGATGACTGCTCGTCGCAGATTGCTGGTTTCATAAAAGAACAGGAAGAACGCGACTCCCAATGCGGTCACCAGACCGATCGCCATCGAGTTGTTGTCGAGACTTCCGAATCCGATTTCCCAGAGATAGTTATAGCCGCTGAAATACCAGCGGTTCAGTTCCATCGCCACATAGCCCTGACAGACCACAATCACCCACGCCAGTTTTCGCAGATCCAGTGTGGTTTTTATCGCGGTAATGCCGACCAGAAACGGCAGCAGAATCTTGGCCTGCTGTTCAACATAGAACCAGGCGTGCGCCGGGCTGTCTGCCTGAAAGGCCAGAAACACGCTCCACAGCCAATAGCTCAGGAACAGCAGCACAACCCGCCGGGCGGGACCAAGGTCCCAGTTGCCGCAGCAACGGACCAGCCAGTTCAGCAGCATTGCTGCCGCGACGATCAGACTGAATTTACCACCCGAGATGTGACTGCTCCACAACGAGTCCGGCCGCAGAATCGCCAGCGCCACATACACCAGAAAGCCGTAATACGGATTGATGAAAGATGACGAGACGCCCAGCAGCGTCAGCAGCCAGGTAAAGATCAGGCCCTTCATGGCGTCACCTCCGACGGAAGTGCGGCTGTTTCCTGCCGTCGCACGGTCAACTGTTCGAGTGGTGCGAGGCACCGATCCCATGAATGATGCAGCTGCACGAAGGCCGAAGCCGCCATGCCGAGTTCCTGCTGCAGACAAGAATCCTCAAAGACCCGGCCGATCGCACTGACCCATTCATCGGCCGAATCCGCCTTCAGCAGATGCAGTCCCGGTTCGACAGACAATCCCTGCAGCGGCGCTGGCGAACAGATCACAGGACGGCCACAGGACATGGCCTCCAGAACTTTGTTCTGCACGCCGCGTGCGATCCGCAGAGGTACGACCGCGCACACAGATCGATGCAGCCACGGACGCACATCCGGAACGGAACCGGTGACTTCTATTCCCGGCTGAAGCGACAGAGCCTGCACATCCGCTGAAGGTGACTGTCCCACGATCCGGAACACGGCCGTCGGGAATCCGGCTCGGACTCGCGGCCAGACGTGGTGAGCAAACCAGATCACAGCATCGACGTTGGGCTTGTAGTTCATCACGCCCACAAACACGCACGAATTCGGATCGACCGGATTTGCGTCCTGGCGTGAGAAGTACACCGCATCCACGCCATTGCCGACCGCAGCAATTTTCAGTGTCGGAAAGAACGATCGAAACAGATCCCGCTCTGCCTCACTGACAACCAGCAGCTGATCGCATTGCTGAGCCAGTTTCTGCTCTACGCTCCGCAGCCGGCGGCCTTCCGTGCGGTAAACCAGCGACATCGGAAACCGGGCGGCTTTGGCGTAGTCGAACCATTTCTGGCTGTCGACATCGATCAGATCCACCCAGCGAGCCGGTGATCCGCCGAGTAACGGAGGCAGGAGGTACTGCGCGACTCCGGACGAAGACGCCATCACCGCGTCATAACGTTCGGACTGATTCCAGTCATTGACGATCTCTCGAAGTGCAGGCGATTCAAATAGTCCCTGCGTCACTGTGCGACCCGTCAATAGTGAACAAAGTCCGCGGACATATCGCAGCCTGCCGCTGTGAGAAATCACA
>JANNGQ010001391.1:0-3863 GCA_031403975.1 Planctomycetota bacterium | reverse complement strand
CCAAGGGAACGCTGCGAGAATCACAACGCCACTCAGCCAGACAAACTCGAAGAGTTGTGTCATCCAATACCGCTGTGACCGTCGCCAGACCTCGTCGAAGAGCTGTTCGGAGTTTTGAAGAATTCCAAGACGGTCTGACGATGTTAATTCGGCAAGTTTCAGCCGAATGCTGAGAATTGCTGCGAGCAACCGATCTACGTCCCGAGCCGAACCATCTTCATATTTCCAGGTTGAGAAGACTCGTTGAAGCAGAGGTGACAAGGAACCCTGTTTTCTCTTGTCTGCGATCAGCTCAACCACTCTTGGGAGCAGCACGGCCGCGTCGTCAAGGCGAACACGGTAGTACATAATTCCACAGTATCCAAAAACTCCATAATGCGCCGATTCCCCTTTCACAGCTTCCGGCCCGGCCAACCAGCCGGGATCACCGAGTGAACCCTCGGGATCCACGCCACACACCGCGTACCAGAATTCGTTCGCCGTCCCGTCCTGAATCACTGCGCGCCGTTCAGCGTTTCGAATGATTTTGAAGCCGATCAACAGGACGACGACAACGAGTACAACAATCAGCTTCTGCCACAATTTCATGCCGTTCTCCGGAGTCACTGATTGCGAGTGTTCAGCTCACTTGGAACGTGACCAGAACGTCATCACATGGAGGCCGCGGACGCATCAATTTGTCTGACTTTCGCCTCGAACTCGTTTCGAGGCACAAAAGACCGCTGCACCATGAGCGTGTAATTGCGCTCCGGGAATTCCGGCATGGCGTACATGCACGATCGAAAAACGAACGGGATGCGTACGGCCGGCGAGCGGCACCGTCAGGAAGTGCGTAAGTCCGGGCCATTCGTTGCGAGTCGGTTGCGGAGCCGTTAACGTTGAAGTCTCAAGCAGTATTTCATCAACCCTCTCGAAGGTCATTCGGTCATGTCCGATTTCAAAGTTCAGGTGCGCGACAATGGTCCGTTACTGGTCACAGGCCCGGTGACCGTGACCGATGCGGCCGGCAATGTGTTTGACCTGAAAGGCAAAGAGACATTCGCCCTGTGCCGTTGCGGCGCATCGGCAAACAGGCCCTTCTGCGACGGTGCGCACAAGACCTGCGGATTCCAGGCAGCCGAACGCGCCGTAACGTAAGGACCGGCTAAGAAATAACGGTCGCCTTCCGGACGTGGAGCACGTTTTTAACGTGCTCGGCACGATGGAATCGTGCCCCACTTATTCCTGTCCCAGTCCTAAGATCGGATGACTGTCGTGACTGAGGCGTCCCGGCTCAGTCCTGAGGCGGGACGCCTCAGCCACGGAGCGCTTTCCCTGAGGATGAAGCCCATGGCAATGCACCTGACTCCGAGTCGCCGTTCGCTGCTCACTTCGCTCGCGCTGATCGTGATTGCTGGCGAACACTTCTTGCTCGCTCAGGAAAAAAAGGCCGTCGTACGGCCATCCGCGGAGGTTCTCCAGCCACTCATCGAAAAACGCGACGCCCTGCGGGCTGCGTTGGAACTCCTGCAGACAAAGCCTGAGCTGCAGACTCGTGACGGCAAGGCTCTGCTGGCTGATGTCGCTGTCTTCGAAAAGGCCGCGACATGGATGTTGCGGTTTCAGGAATTTCCAAAGGCCGAATACCTGGCTCAGCTTGGCAGGGTGCTCGACAAAGGTGCGGCACGAGCGGATCAAGTTGCACAGGGCACGCCCGACTGGCTGCTGAAGCCGGGAATGACAGTACGAGGCTGCGTCAGCGCGATTGACGGGTCTGTGCAGCCGTATGCCGTGACGCTTCCGAACGGTGTGAATCCCAAGGATGGTCGCCGCTGGCCTCTGCATGTTGTGCTGCACGGGCGGGCGGATGACATGAACGAAGTCAATTTCATTCATCGTATGGATGGCAAGCCGCTGAAGTCGGAGCAAGGACAGTCCGAACAGAACTGGATTCAGCTGGATGTCTACGGTCGAGGTAACAATGCCTATCGCTGGGCCGGCGAAACGGACGTCTTCGAAGCCATGATCGACGTGCAACAGCGGTTCCGGATCGACGAAGACCGAGTCACTCTGCACGGTTTTTCGATGGGCGGAGCAGGAGCGTGGCATCTGGGACTGCATCATCCGCATGTCTGGTCATCCGTCGGCCCTGGAGCCGGCTTTGTGGATTTCTATCGCTATCAGAAGAAGGATCCGCAGAATCCGGTACAGCGCCTTCCTGATCCGCAGGATGCGACTCTGCGGATTTACGATTCGATCAACTATGCGATGAATGCGTTTAATGTGCCGGTCTGTACCTATGGAGGCGAAATCGACCCTCAGCTGCTCGCAAGCACCAGCATGGCGGATGCCGCAAAGGCTCTTGATGTGCCGATGACCGTCATTGTCGGGCCAAAGATGGGCCACAAATTTGATCCGGACAGCCAGCAACAGTTTATGGCTTTCCACCAGGCTGAATCCGAATCCGGACGGCCTCGCTTCGGTCAGCGAAAACTGATTCGCTTCACGACGAATACTCTGCGTTACAACAAGTGCGACTGGCTGGCGATTGAGGAGATTGAATCAGTCTACGAACCGTCATTTGTGGAAGCAGAAGTCAACGAAGACGATGATGTAGTCATCAGCACCACCAATGTTCAGGTGCTGCGTCTTGTCCGAGATGTGGCCAAGGATGCCATCATCGACGGGACCGTCCTGCCTTGTCGCACAGCGGCAGAGGGGCTGTTGCCGGATGTTTTCTTTGAGAGGGCAAATGAAGAATGGCAGGTTTTGCAGTACGAGGATTCGTTGAGTTTTGACGACAACGTCGAACGCAGAAAACGCCACGGGCTGCAGGGGCCGATCGATGATGCGTTTATGAATTCCTTCGTCTGCGTGCGAGGCACCGGTCAGCCCTGGAATGAGACATCGAACCGCTGGGCTCACTGGACGCTGGACCGATTTGTTCAGGAGTTTGCACGGTGGATGCGAGGCGACGTCCGCATCATCGACGACATCGCTCTGGACAATGCGACCATTGCATCCAGCAACCTCGTGCTGTTTGGCGACCCGGGTTCGAATTCAGTCCTGAAGAAGATCCTGCCCAAACTGCCCGTCGACTGGACCGCCGAGCGCATTCACATTGGAAATCAGGAATGGCCGGCCGACCGGCACGGACTGAGTCTGATTTTTCTGAATCCTCTTAATCCGTCGAAATATGTCGTCGTGAACTCAGGTCACACTTTTCACGAAAAGGACTTCCGCTCATCAAACGCCTGGCTGTTTCCGCGGCTGGGGGATATTGCCGTGCAGAAAATCAAGGAAAACAAATCCGGAGGCTTTGACGAAGTCACTTCATGGTCGGATGTCTTTGATGCCGACTGGAAACTGAAGCCGTAGCAGTCTCCGCACTGGAAACGATACTCTTTACACATCCTCGTGGACGAAGAACTCATTCGGCACCATGGTCAGGATCGCCAAACCTGAGAGGCTGTGAGTTTTTCGTAGGGTGGGACCAGCGGCTGCCAAGCCGCGCCGGCCCACCACTTGATTTTGCGAGACAATGGTGGGCCGTCGCTCGCTCCGCGAGCTTGTCCCACCCTACGAATTGAAAAACTCAAAGCCTTTGATGCGTGCTGTCGACCACATGCGAAAGCACTTCCGTCACGACCGACCCGACGAACCGCAGAGCTTCCAAACGTGTCTCAAATCATCGGCAGGAACTTGAACCACTGCTAGGTGATGGCTAGGATTCCCGCCGTTGATGGTGGCTATAGCTCAGTTGGTTAGAGCGCCAGATTGTGGTTCTGGAAGTCGCCGGTTCGAATCCGGTTAGCCACCCTGTTTTACCGCTGGAACACTGCTCGTTCCATCCGCCAACGGCGCGGCCCGCCGCGCCGACGCCG
>JANNGQ010001390.1:0-2909 GCA_031403975.1 Planctomycetota bacterium | reverse complement strand
CGCACCAGCCGGCACGCCGTTCAGGTTGGGTGGCGTGGTGCCATCCAATCCCAGCCAAGCGGTGTTGGTGGGGCCAGGCGCCGGAGTAGTCGGGAGCGCCTGGCGTCTTGTAGCCCGTCACGTCGCCGCCGCCGGCCTCGACCTCGAGCCAGCCGCGGGTGACGTCCAGGGCGGGGTGTGGGCGCAGTATTCGGAATCGAAGAGCCTCCGTACCCTGCTGCGGCATCAGCGTTCGATCATCCTGTGCGTCCAGAGTCCCATGAATGGCCCCCATGGCGGCCAGAGAAGCTTGCATCTCCGGATCGCAGAACTGTTTCAGTTCCTCGGCCACTGAACCAAGGCTGCTGATGGCTGCCAGGCTCTTTTCCGGATCATCGTTATGTTTCTTGAGGTGCAGCCTGGCCAGAGCATCGACCAGCTGGAATTCTTCATCCCGAAGAGACTTGCGGTCGCGCAGAATCTGGCCGAGTGATTTGCTCTTGTCCTGCAGCCAGACGCTGACTGCAGCAATCAGGTCTTCACGTGAAATGAAGTTATTCTGCAGTGCCAGAAACCCGTACAACAGACCCTGAAAATCCCCTGAGTCGATCATCGATGGAGCTCCCGTGCAATGCCGTCGTGCTGCGTCACCACCAACAACAATGAGTGTGCCGCTGTCAGAGCCAGCTGCGCAAAGCCGGCTTCGCGTAGCCCTGCGCCATGACATCACGCTGTGACAGCACAGCCGTCAGCATCTAACCAGCGTAGTGGCAACTCCGGGGTTCGCAACGTACCATTTTCAGCAGTTGCCGTGCATTGTGCCTGTTCCTGGCAGCATCCAGGTTTGTGTCGGCGAACGTCGACTGCCGGCAGCGTGTTGAAAATGGTGTCTGGAACTCTGGAGGCATCAGAAACACACGATGATGACGTGAAGCCAGAGAGTTCCTGACATCTTTTTCAACGACCTCGACGACCCAATGCTCAGAATTCACGTTGCGAATCTCAGGCAGTCAGAAGTGCTGACTGATATTGACGGCCCGGTCATTCTTGGCCGCAGGGCGTTTCACGAGAATGCGAGAGCGTTAGTCATCCACGACGACCAGCACGTTTCTCGTGCTCATCTGCTGGTGGATCCGAAGCAATCGAAGGTCTTACTCAAGAACCTCAGCAGCAGCGGCAACGTCCAGATTCTGAGTCCTGAACAGATCATTCTCCTGCCGGGAGACCAGGCGGAACTCCCGCTGCCCGTCCGCGCACAGCTCGGCGGCACGATGGTGGACATCGAATCGGCGCTTGAGGGTGAAGCCGTGAGCATGGCGATGGCCACGATTGCCGCGCCTGTGCAGATTTCCGATGTGCACCCCCTGGAGATTGCTGCAGGAACCGCCCCCAGCGCCGAGATGCTGCTGAGGTGGTTCGAACAACTGATCCATGTGCAGCGTTCTGCCGCAGGGTCAGACGAATTCTACAGCCAGACGGCGCGGGCCGTCGTCGAGCTGATCGGAGTCGACTGCGGAATGGTCCTGCTGAGAAAAAATGACTCCTGGAAAGTTGTCGCCCGACACGATGCATCCGACGCGCTGTCGTTCCAGTACAGCGAACGGATTCTTCGCAAGGTTGTCCAGGATCGCCTCACCGTTTATCAACTCGATTCGGGCACATCAAGAACGGAAAGTCTGCGAAGTGTGGAATCACTGGTGGCATCACCCATTCTGGATGCCAACGACAACGTCATTGGAGTTGTTTACGGCGTGCGTTCGTCAGGCGGAAGCTTCGGATCGGTACAAATTCGTCCACTCGAAGCGCAGCTTGTGCAAGTCCTGGCGGCGGCCACCGCCGCGGGACTGGCCCGCCAGGAAAGCGGGGCCGCGGCGATGCGGCGTCATGTGCAGTTCGAACAGTTTGTGTCCCCCGAAGTGGTTCGAGAACTGGATCGCAACCCGCAACTGCTGGATGGCCACAGCTGCGCGATCACGGCCCTGTTTGTCGACATTCGCAACTTTTCGGCCCTCTCCGAAAGACTCGATGCAGGAAGACTGATTGAACTTGTTCGCTCCATCATGGAACGGCTCACCGGCCGAGTGCGCGAATTCGGTGGCACAACGGTGAGCTACCTCGGGGATGGTCTGCTGGCCATGTGGAACGCACCTGTGGCGCAGGGCAATCATGCCTCACTCGCGTGTCAGGCGGCTCTGGGTATGCTCGATGACCTGCCAAAACTGAATGAACAATGGCAGGCAACTGTGGGAGGGCCGCTGGGAATCGGCGTGGGAATTAACACGGGGCTGGCCATGGTGGGCAATACAGGCAGCCTGTTCAAGCCACAATACGGCCCGCTGGGACACACGGTGAATCTGGCGAGTCGGGTCGAGGGTGCCACAAAAAAACTGGGAGTCCCGATTCTCATCACAGGCACGACCAGAAGTGAAATCGGCAATGCGTTTCCCACGCGACGCCTCTGCCGGGTTCGCGTCGTGGGAATCAATGAACCGGTGGATCTGTTCGAGTTGCATGCGGTATCCGCGGATGCGACGTGGAGAGTGCGTCGGGATCAATTTGAATCGGCTCTCGAAATGTTTGAAGCCGCACGATGGGAGGAAGTCTGCTCAACCGTCTTTCCGCTGCTGAGGAATCCGGACAATTCCCACGACGGCCCCAGCCTGTCACTGCTGTCGCGAGCCGTCGAATGTCTGAAATCGCCACCTGATCGATTCGATCCTGTGTGGGATCTTCGCAGCAAGTAAGGATCGGCGCAGAAATAACTGTCGTCTTCCGCACGTGGAGCACGTTTTTTACGTGCTCGGCACGATGAAATCGTGCCCCACTTATTTCTGTCCCAGTCCTAACCGCTACGCCGTTTTTCTGGTCAGGATCCGTGCAGGGGAGATTGTGGGATTCCGTCAAAGACTGCGACCGTCAGCTGCTCGCGA
>JANNGQ010001389.1:0-6289 GCA_031403975.1 Planctomycetota bacterium | reverse complement strand
TTGAAGATCGGGATGTCGCAGAAGATGCAGGGCCAGGGGCAGCCCCTCGACGTCTGCATGGTCGTGAAGCGGTCGAGCGAGAGCACCGCGGGGACGTCGAGCGGCATCGACTCCACGAAGTCCAGCGCCAGGCTCTCCCGGTCGGGATAAGGCCACTGGTCGAGGTTCCGCTCCATCATGCGGTTGGGATTCGTGACGACCTTGCCGTCCTTCTGCCAGGTCACGCCCGTCACGGTCGCGGCGACTGTCGACCTGTCCGGGCTGCTTCTGCCTCAGAAATGTTTCGACGTGATCTTCCAATTCGCTGATGCGGTCTGACATCAACCCGAACGCTGCGCAGAAGTCCGTCACAAATTCCGCGAACCGCACAGTGTCTTCATCAAAGACAGCGATGTTGCCTGACGTCTGATACGCAATATGCACATGATGTCCCTGCCCGGCCAGGCGAATCAGCGTACCGCCCATTGAGATCACGTCATCATCCGGATGCGGCGAAAAGCACAGAATCCGCTTCGGGAAGATGTGATCAAACGGCTGCGGGCGATCACCCGGTCGCTTGGCATGCTCCGGCTTGCCGGCGGGCCAGCCAATGATCGTGCTTTGCAGATGCCGGAACACCTGCAGATTGATTTCGTAGGCCGAACCATATTCGGCGAGCAGATCCTGCAGGCCTTCTTCGTTGTAATCCGAATCCGTCAGTTTCAGAATCGCCTTGTTCATCTTCTCGGACAGCCAGATCACGGCTCTCCGGATGATGGCCGGCTCCCACGCCACGGCGGCCACCAGCCATGGCAGCCGCGTGCGCGTCAGCGCGGCGGCGGCGGCCTGATCGAGCAGCACTTCAACTTTGCTGTGACGCTGCAGATAGGTCGCCGGAATCGAAGGCGTCATTTCACCTTCGATCGTCTTAGCCATGATCGTCGACTTGTTCTCGCCGAAGGCGAGGATGAAGATCCGCTTCGCTTCGAGAATTGTTCCGACGCCCATCGTGATGGCTCGCCGGGGCACGTTCTCCGCGCCAAAAAAGTCGCTGGCAGCGTCGATGCGGGTTACCGTATCGAGCGTGATCATGCGGGTCCGGGTCGTCTGGTCGGAACCCGGTTCGTTGAAGCCGATGTGACCGGTGCGTCCGATGCCGAGAATCTGAATATCGATGCCGCCGCTGGCCGCAATCTTCGCTTCATAGTCGCGGCAGAATTCGGCGACCCGTTCGACGGGAATCGTGCCGTCCGGAACATGGGCGTTCTCCGGAGCGATATCAATCTGGCTGAACAGATGCTCTTTCATGAAGCGGACGTAGCTCTGCAGGTCCTCCGGCTGCATCGGGTAGTATTCGTCCAGGTTGAACGTGATGACATTGCCGAAGGACAGGCCTTCCTCGCGATGCATCCGCACGAGTTCCGCATAGATCCCGGTGGGTGTCGATCCCGTCGCACGCCCCAGTACCCAGTTACGGCCTTCAGCCTTGCGGATGCGGATCAGCGATGCAATCTCGGTGGCAACTTTACGCGCGGCCTCACGAGCATTGCCGAAAATTGTGCAGTGAAGGCGTTCGAGGTGACACAGTTCCTGCCTTGGGTTCATTGCGATCAGGTTCCAGTGGATTTCGACGTTGAGCTTGCGGAAGTGTACACGGCTGCCGGAATAGTTTGAAGTTGAGCGGCGACAGGAGTACCAGACACAGCACAGCGCACAGGCACAATCATTCGGCACGCCGGCCATAGTCAAATCTCCCTGTCACGGAAACACTTGGGTGCATCCCGTGACGCTCACCGACAGAAAGATCATCCGGCCCGCATTGCCCGACGCTACAGCCTCCACGTACGATGGCACCTCACCAAAGCCCGCCGCGACAGCGGCTTCGTTGAACAAGCGTTGGACCCGACCCGGCGCGTGTGTTCGTGATTCGTAGCTCAGCGAGCGGGCCAGGCCGGTGAGCGGTGTTGTCAGGCGATTGAATTCGGAGTAATAACCTCGATGCCAAGAGTGACAAAGGTCTTTCCTGTATTCACGGTCCTGAATCTGGAAGAGGCTATCGCTTACTATTGCGATAAGCTTGGTTTTGCATTGGAATGGGAATGGGGCGATCCGGTTCAAAGGGCTGGTGTTTCCCTCGACGACATCGAAATTCAACTTGAATGCGGAGGCCTGGGAGCTCCCGATGGCGCTTCCGTGGTGTACTGCCACATGATCGATGTCGACACGTATTACACTGATTGCCGAAAGCGTGGCGCTACCATTGCGATGGAGATCGGCGATCGCCCATGGGGTATGCGAGACTTTCGGATGTTCGACACGAGCGGCAATCGGATTGGATTCGCTTCCGTTTCGAATGGCAATCGTCCAGACGCATGAACAATCGGATGCATGCTGCACGATCTCCCCGAGCTTCGAACACGGTGGAAGTCTTTTCAGATGACAAGCGCCTCAGGAATCTGGTACGCTGGCGAACCCCGGCAAGTGCCCGTTTCGCCCTCCTCCGCGTTTCCGCCTCACAAGTCATTCCGCGATGCATCGATCGCTTCGATTCCTGACGTGTGCGCTGTTCTGCGCTGTTTTTGCGCGGGCAGAACCAGAGAGTGCGGCGGCAGAAGTTGCCGTCGTCGATTTCGAGAACGATCTGCAGCCGATGTTCACTCGGTACGGATGCAACAGCGGGGCGTGTCACGGGAAGGCTCGAGGACAAGGCGGGTTTCAGCTGTCGCTGCTGGGATTTGATCCGCAGCAGGATTATGACGCCATCGTGAAGGAAGGCCGAGGGCGACGGGTCTTCGCAGGGGCGCCGGAGAGCAGTCTGTTGCTCGCCAAACCGACAACCCGTGTTCCGCATGGCGGTGGAAAGCGGCTGGAGACCGGCAGTCCGGAGTATCAGACTCTCATGAACTGGGTTCGGCAGGGTCTGCCGCGAAAAGCTCCCGGAGCTGCAACGCTCGAATCCATTAACGTCATTCCTGCGGCGGCAGTGCTCGCTGCTGAACAGACTCAGACGCTGACCGTCACCGCCAGGTACTCGGACGGTACGGAAAGAGATGTCACTCGGTTGACGGCGTTTCAGTCGAACGAAGCTCCGATTGCGGCAGTGGATGAATCCGGAACGGTGACTGCCGGCCGGATCACGGGCGATGCCGCGATCATGGCACGGTTTATGGGTCAGATTGCGGTGAGTGAGATCACGATCCCGCGAGCCGAAGCCATCGCGGCCGACTTCTATGCGAGCCTGTCACGCAGCAATTTCATCGACGAACTTGTGTGGCAGAAACTGCAGCGGCTGAACATCACACCATCGGCTGCTTGTGATGATCACACGTTTCTGCGGCGGGCGACCACGGACATCTGCGGTCGCATTCCGGCACCTGACGAAGTGGCTGCATTCCTGGCGGATACGTCTTCCGACAAACGGGCGTCAGCGGTGGACCGGCTGCTGCTGGAACCCGACTTTGCTGACCATTGGGCAAACAAGTGGGCCGACCTGCTGCGTCCGAATCCGTACCGCGTCGGCATCAAAGCGGTCTTCAATTATGACCACTGGATCCGGCAGTCGTTTCATGACCGCAAGCCGTGGGATCAGTTCGCACGCGAGCTTGTGTCGGCTCAGGGCAGCACGTTTCACAATGGTGCAGTGACATTGTTTCGCGACCGACGATCGCCTGAAGAACTGACCACCATTGTGAGTCAGCTGTTTGTCGGCGTTCGGCTCGAGTGCGCGAAGTGTCACCATCATCCGTTTGAGAAATGGGGACAGGACGACTTTTACAGCTTTGCTGCGTACTTCGCGGAGATCGGTCAGAAGGGAACAGGCGTGTCTCCGCCGATCTCCGGGTCGGAAGAGTTCATTTACCGGGGCAACAAGGGAAAAGTTCACCATCCGGTCACGAATGAAGTCATGAAGGCTCGTCCGCTGTTCGGCGAAGCATCGCCGACTGGTGACGATCAGGATCTTCGAGCCGTGCTGGCGGAGTGGCTCACATCACCGCAGAATCATCTCTTTGCTGAAGTCATGGCGAACCGGGTCTGGGCCGATCTGATGTCGAGGGGACTCGTCGAGCCGGTGGACGATCTGCGGGCCACAAATCCACCGACCAATGCACCGCTGCTGAAGGCTCTGGGAGAACACTTCCGGGATTCCCGGTATTCGCTGACGGAACTGGTGCGGGTCATCGCGAACTCGCAGGTGTATCAGCTCAGTTCGCTGCCGAACGAGACGAATGCGGGCGACACGCGGAACTATTCACGCCATTATCGTCATCGGCTGCGGGCGGAGATTCTGCTGGACGCGGTGGCTCAGGTGACCGGTATCCCGCAGGACCTCGAGGCCATGCCGCCGGATTCCAGTTCAAAACAGATGTGGACGGTTCGTGCTGATTCGGTGTTTCTGGACACGTTCGGGCGACCGGATCCGAACTTGGATCCTCCCTGTGAAAGAACGAGCGATTCGACTGTTGTGCAGGGCCTTCATCTGATGAACTCAGAAAAACTGTCGCAGGATATTGCCAACGAAAAAGGTCGGGCGGCTCTGCTGGCCGATAGTCAGAAGAGTAATCACGAAATTGCGTCTGAGTTGTATCGTCTGGTCTTCGGCCGCGACCCGGTTCCGGATGAATCGGCTCTGGTGACCGAACTGCTCTCCGCAGAAGGAGCCGTGCGGCGGCAAGTGATTGAAGATCTGACATGGGCGATGGTCAATTCAGCGGAGTTTGTGTTTCAGGATTGACATAACTTGTTCCCGGGCTGGAGTCCTTCAAATGAACATCGGAAGACGCTGCGACGGAATCACGCGCCGTGATTCGCTGCAATTGGGTCTGGGCGCACTGCTCGGGACCGGGCTGGTGGACGGGCTGCGGGCTGTGGGTGAAACCCGGCCTGAAGGATCCGGGCCGGTGGCGACCGCGCAGCGGTGTATCCTGATCTGGATGGATGGCGGGCCAACGCACTTTGAAACTTTCGACCCGAAACCGGACGCACCGCTGGAATTCCGAGGTGAGTTCTCCGCGATCGATACAGCTGTGTCCGGAGTTCAGTTTTCGGAGCACATGGTCAAACTTGCGGCGAGTCTGAACGACTTCGCGATGATCCGTTCGATCCGTCACGATCAGGGAAATCACGGTGCCGGCAATCACTACATGATGACTGGCGCACCGCCTCGGATTCCTGTCGGTTGTGGTGCTTTCGTCAGCTTTCATCCCAGCCTGGGCTCCGTCGCAGCGAAGGAACTCGGGCGCGACAACGGCCTGCCGCCATACTTCAGCATGCCGGAGATGTCTCGTTCCGGCGGCCCGAGTTTTCTGGGTGCCAAGTACGCTCCGTTCGTGGTTGATGACGATCCGAACCGAGAGAAATTCAAGGTCCGCGATGTCGCTCTGCCGCGGGATCTGAGCGACGCGCGGTTTGGTTCGCGGACAGAATTGCGGGCTCGAGTCGACCGCATGATCCGGTTGAATGACGAAGCGGCGGCTGACCCGGTCGCGGCGTTTGATGAGTACTTTCAGCAGGGTTACAGCCTGGTGACTTCGCCTGAGGCGCAAAAAGCATTTGATATCGATCAGGAGTCGGATGAAACACGCGAACGCTACGGACGCAACGGTTTCGGCCAGCGTTGTCTGCTGGCTCGCCGGCTGGTGGATGCGGGCGTTCCGTTTGTGACCGTCTATGACGGAGGTTGGGATCATCACAGCGATCTGTTCGGAGCCCTGCGCAAGCGCCTTCCCGACTGGGACAATACGGTGGCCACGCTGATTCAGGATCTGAAAGAGCGAGGCATGCTGGAATCCACACTCGTCGTCGCGCTGGGCGAATTCGGACGCACGCCTAAACTTTCCGTGCTGTCGGGACAGGACAAGGCTGGTCGCGATCACTGGGCGAATGCCATGTCCTTGCTGATGGCGGGGGGCGGCACTCCTGGCGGAACGGTCGTCGGGGCGACCGATCGAAAAGGCTTCTCAGCCGTAGATCGAGTGCTCTCGCCGGAGAACTTCGTGTCAACGATTTATCACAAACTCGGAATCGATCCCGGCAAAATTCTCTACGCTCCGCAGGGTCGGCCGACGCATCTTGTCAGCGACCCGACGCCGATTGCGGAGTTGATCTGAGCTGGGCAACGATGAGAACGATTTCGAATGTACGAGAACCAGCGAAACACTCTCATCCACCCTGCCGGCTACGTTCTCCCCCTGAGGACTGTCGGCTGTATTGTGGGGGAGGCGTTCAGCCAGCCACGTCGGTTGAAAGTCAACTGTGATTATTGCAGGGCAGGGCCGCGGGGAGCCGGGCCCCCCCAAAATAAGGCAGTTAT
>JANNGQ010001388.1:0-5750 GCA_031403975.1 Planctomycetota bacterium | reverse complement strand
GCTCGTTACAGTTGTCGGTCATGCATGTTTCCCCCGGTGAACTGTCGGCTGACATGCTGAACGGCGAGGATCTGACCGGCACTAAACTCTACGGAATGCTTGTCGATGCGGCATCGGAGGAAGGCGCCCAACCGTGGAGTCTGGTTGTCGGTGATTTTCATTTCGGACTCTCGGTTACCGCTTGCGCAACACTTGCCAGAATTTCAAAAATCTGTGAAGCCGCGGGAGCCGTCTTCGTTTCAGGCGCAGCGCCGGAAATCGCCGGCTGCCCGGGATTCGCGCGGGAAAATCGATTCGCGGAAGCGACGGAACCGCGCGACTGGACGGTCGTCAGCGATGAAGTTCGGCAATTGTGGAGTCGCGTCAGGAATGGCACATGGTCGCAGCACGCTGTGCTCGCACTACCGCGTCTCATGGCCCGGCGACCCTACTCTGAAGATTCGGACCCCGTCGAGTCGTTTAAGTTCAGTGAAGTGCCTGACGGAACGCGGCACGATCAATACCTGTGGATGAATGCGGCGTTTGGAATTGCCGAATTGCTCGGCCGCGCGTTCATGCACGTTGGTCACGATTTCACAAACGACATTCCCGCCGAGATTGACCGATTGCCGCAGCACATCTTCACGCAGAACGGCGGCGAAGTAATCCAGCCAGCCACCGAAGTCGGGCTCTCGGAAAGAGCTGCCGAGAAGTTTGCGCAGTTCGGGATCACCGTACTTCGCTCGGTGCGTGACACTGAATCCGTGCGAGTCGCCGCCGTCCGCACTCTTTCCGTGTCAAATCCGCGTTTGCCGGAATGACGAAGCATCGTTACTGAATGAGTGACGGGGCTCGGGCAGGTCGCGATTCGCAGGAGTTTTGTTCGCGGAATGTCGAAGAGAATCCGAGCCTCGAAAACCTGATCCGAAAACTCAGCGCAAACTCATTCAGGAACCGCCGCTGGAAGCGACGGCCACGAAATCGCAACGACAAAGGTCATTAATGAAATGCGTCCCCCTGTCTGTCGCCTATGTCGCACCATTCACGTTGTATGTTGTCCCGACGATGCTGGAATCATCCGGCTGGCTGGGCCTGAGTTATGAATTCGTGTGTACCCTGAAAGGGGTCCTGGCAGCGACAGCTCTGTGGAT
Source organism: Planctomycetota bacterium (assembly GCA_031403975.1). Classification (GTDB taxonomy): domain Bacteria; phylum Planctomycetota; class Planctomycetia; order Planctomycetales; family Planctomycetaceae; genus SXXK01. Next base: position 4,620 of record JANNGQ010001388.1, on the reverse strand, counting down.
GTTTCGATCGTATTATCCGCCCTTCTCAATGGTCGGCCTGAAACTGTCGGTTGCGGCCGGTGTACTGGGTTGTGTCGTCTGGGTTGCCCTGGAAAGACTTCAGTCTTCGCTCCCGCTGATGCAGCAGGTCACGAGCTGGCTGTTCCAGGGGAACCGTGTCGGATTTGATCCGTATGCCGGCGACGGACTCTCAGCGACCAGGGTCGCCTTTGTCATCGTTCGATTGATCGAACTGACGTTGATTGTGCCACTGGCGGAAGAAATCTTCTGGCGTGGCTTTCTGGCTCGGTATTTCATCGCCGAAGAGTTCCACAAAGTGCCTCAAGGCAAGTTCACGCCCTTCAGTCTGCTTGCGGTGACCGTTGCATTTGCATCTGTACATCCCGAGATTCTTGCTGCGATCGTCTGGGGTCTCATGATCAATCTGTTATACCGAAAGACGGCGAATCTCTGGGCCTGTGTCGTGATGCACGGCGTCACGAACGGACTGCTCGGAGGATATATCCTGGCGACGAGAAGTTGGTCTCTCTGGTAGGAGTCAATCCAGGGTTCACCGGCGATTTGGCGTCCATGAACACCAACCCGAAGCGTCAGCGAGGCGTATTTCACGTCGAGTGAAGCCACAACAACGACACTCGCTGACGCTTTGTGGAACAATTGTCCCCAATTGTTCATCGGGCGCAGGCGGAACAGTTGAGACAACTGTTCTACACTGTGGCGAATCCGCCAAAGTGAGGACCATCGGGCGTTGGCCCGATGGCCGTTCATGAGACGCCGGTGATACATCGGAGCGGATCTGGAAAACCACCCTGAATTCTTGGAGGGTTGACACCGACCAAATCAGGGGAAGTATGGCTGATGCTCTGAGCCGCCGGGTTCGATGTAAAAACGGGGGAGTCGTGAGGGCTTGATGATTTCAAGCCCGGTTTGGCGATTTCCGAAAGCGAGATGATTCGTCGGGCGGTGTTCGTTGGCCTTGATTCACAGTTGGAATGTGCATATTCCTCCGATTGCGGTGATGAAAGCACGTCAGGGTCAGAAACAGAACTTCGACGCCTCGCACCACACGTTGTGAAACGAGATTCTGTGCAGTGTCTCGGGGAATCGCAGCTCAGGAATTCGGAGTCCGCTGGATTCCGACGTCTCGCCGGTTCGAGGGCTATTCATGGACCTTCCCAATCTTCCTCCTCTGTTCGTCTACGGCGCGATCCTGGTGGGATTCGTCGCAACGAACTTGGCGCTGGCTCATCTGTTGGGGCCGAAGAAGAAGACGCCCGTGAAGGATATGCCCTACGAATCGGGCATGGACCCGATCGGAGATGCCCGACAGCCGTTCGATGTGCGGTTTTACCTGGTTGCCATTTTGTTTCTCGTCTTTGACGTGGAGCTCCTGTTTCTGTATCCGTGGGCCGTGAGCGCTTACAGTGACCAGGGAATTCCGCCGGAACTGCGTGACACGGTCTTTGTCGTCATGCTGGTATTCATGGCAACGCTGGCTCTGGCCTGGGTCTATGCCTGGCGAAAAGGAGTCTTTCGATGGCGGTAGGTCTTCCGGAAAACATTTTTCTGACGAAACTGGACGCGGCTGCAAGCTGGGCTCGTTCCAACAGCCTGTGGCCGATGCCATTTGCGACTGCCTGTTGCGGGATCGAGCTGATGGCGACCGCCGCTTCCAGGCACGACCTGGCCCGATTTGGCGCGGAAGTGATGAGATTCAGTCCTCGTCAGTGCGATCTGCTGATCGTTGCCGGGCGAGTCGTCATGAAGATGCTGCCGGTGCTGCAGCGGATCTGGCTGCAGATGCCGGAGCCAAAGTGGTGTATTTCGATGGGGGCCTGTGCATGCTCGGGCGGTGTGTTTGACACTTATGCGGTTGTTCAGGGGGTTGACCGCTTCATTCCTGTCGACATGTACGTTCCCGGCTGCCCGCCTCGTCCGGAGCAGTTGCTTGCGGCGGTCATCGACATGCAGGCGAAAGTCCGTCGAACTGGTACGGTTATGGGCAGCGAATTCATGAAGCGCGATACGCCGACGGGGCCGGAACCATTTGACCACGACGAGCGACACCGGATCGGAGATGCAAATCTTGTGCAGCTCGGAGCATTCTCCGCCGCAGCAACATCCGCAGGCCTGAAGGGAGCGAAGGCTCATGGTTGAGCTTGCTGTGCTGCATGCCAGGTTCGGAACTGATCTGCGTGAAAGTACGTTTCGGGACAATCGCCGCGTCGACGTTCCGGCAGAGAAGCTGTTCGAAGTACTCAGCGGTCTGAAGTCCGATCACGGCTTCGACATGCTGATCGATATCACCGCGGTCGACTATCTTGAATACGAAGGTGCGACGGATCGGTTCGGCGTGGTGTATCTGCTGCTGAACATGGCCACCGGAGAACGTCTGATCGTCCGCACGACTGTCAATTTGCCGGCCCCTGAATTGCCCTCGGTGTTTTCACTGTGGCGAGGTTCGGACTGGATGGAACGCGAAGTGTTCGACATGTTCGGCATAGAGTTTCGCGGGCATCCGGATCTGAGAAGAATTCTGATGCCTGAAGAATTCGCGGCGTTTCCGTTGCGCAAGGACTATCCGCTGAAGGGCCGCGGAGAGCGTCATAACTTCCCGGTCATTACACGGGCAGGAAGTTGATTTCGCAGGATCGGTCCCGGCGCCGGGACCCGTCTGAGTTCAGGTTTTGCCGGACAGGAATGTCCAATCTACGATGGTTTATCGTTCTTTGTTGCTCGGTTCCTCGCGATGCCTCTGAGTCCTGTTGATAACCTCGAAACGGAATCGCCGGAGCGGGAGTACGTCTGGACGCTGAACTTTGGTCCTCAGCACCCGGCGACGCATACGACGCTGCGGCTGGTGCTGACGCTGGACGGGGAGCGTGTACTGAATGCAGTGCCGTACATCGGCTATCTGCACAGCGGCTTTGAAAAGCTGGCTGAACACCTCGACTTCAATCAGTACGTCACAATCGTCGACCGGATGAACTACATTTCTCCGCTGGCAAACGAAATCGCCTGGCATCACGCAGTCGAGAAACTGCTCGGCATCGAACTGACACCCCGCTGCAAGTATCTGCGCACGATTCTTGCCGAATTGATGCGGCTGCACGACCATCTGCTGAATCTGGGCACAACGGCACTGGACCTCGGCGGATTTACGGCGTTCCTGTATTTCTTCCAGCAGCGCGAACACATTTACGACATTGTGGAACTGGCATCGGGACAGCGTTTTCACACCAGCTATACCCGGGTCGGCGGCGTGCTGTTCGACGTGAATACAGACTGGATCAATCGAGTCCGCAAGTTCATCAGGGGGCTCCCCAAAGTTCACGCAGAAGTCGACCGCCTGCTGACCCGCAACCGGATCTTTGTCGACCGGACCAGGGGCATTGGTTATCTGAGTCCCGAAGACGCGGTCAATCTGAGTGCCAGCGGACCGATTGCCCGAGCCAGCGGGATTGAACGGGACCTGCGGCGGGATGAGCCATATCTGGCCTATGCCGACTTTGATTTTGACGTGGTCTGCTCGAAGGGCGGCGACTGCTACGCCCGGTATCTGGTTCGCATGCAGGAAGTACTCGAGAGTCTGAAGATTCTGGAGCAGGCGATTGACAACATTCCGTCAGGTCCGGTCAACATTGCTGTCGACAGTGACATGGTGCTGCCGGCCAAGCCGTCCGTGTACCGCAGCATTGAGGGGCTGATTCAGCATTTTGAAGTCATCATGCCAAACAAGGGCTACGACGTTCCTCGCGAACAGGTTTATGCGGCGACGGAATCACCGAATGGCGAACTGGGATTCTACATCGTCGGCAACGCTGAAACTCGAGCGTATCGCGCGAGGACGCGTCCGCCGTCATACATTCACTTTTCAATGTTCCCGCACATGATCCGCAACCATCAGCTCAGCGACGTGGTGGCGGTGCTGGGAAGCCTGAACATCATTGCCGCGGAGCTGGACCGATAAGAGGCCGTTGATATGGGAGTGCTCAGCCAGGAACTCCGCGAAAAGATTCGTCAGGAGTTTGCAAAATATCCGGACAAGCGGGCCGTGACGCTGCCTGCGCTGCACTTGGTGCATGATGCCATGCGGGCGGTCTCGACCGAGGCAATTGTCGAGATCGCCGATCTGCTGGAACTGCATCCAGCAGAGATCCATGACACGATGTCGTTTTACAATTTCTTCAAAGACGAACAGCACGCGCTCGGAAAACACCGCATCTGGGTCTGCCGCAGTATCTCGTGCATGCTGCGGGGCGGCGAGGAAGTTTTTGAATCGCTGTGCGAGAAGTACCATCTGCATCCGGGAGAGACATCGGCTGACGGGAAAATCACGCTGGAGTTCGCGGAATGCCTCGGGGCCTGCGAAGGGGCTCCCTGCATTCTCGTCAACGATGAATGTCACATGGAGATGTCGGCAGAATCGGTCGGGGCTCTGATCGAGAAACTGTAGGTCCGGCTGGCGGAATGTTGATTGAGGAAAACCGTGGCGAAGTTTGAACCTGTACTCTTTGAACGCATTCATAAACCGGACAGTACGTCGCTGGCGACGTACCGAGCGGACGGCGGGTAAGAATTCATTGGCCATCAGCAGGAGAACCAGCAGGCCTAGGAAGA
>JANNGQ010001387.1:0-1715 GCA_031403975.1 Planctomycetota bacterium | reverse complement strand
GCGAACTTTCAGAATTGAAACTGTGTGATTTCTATCTGCTGACTTCAAATGTCTAACCTCCTTCGCACAATCCAACTCGCCCTGAAGAGCCTCCTGCTGCATAAACTGCGGTCGGGGCTCACGATGCTGGGTATTGTGTTCGGCGTTTTTTCGGTCATCGCAATGCTGGCGATCGGCGAAGGAGCCAGTCAACAGGCTCAACAGCAGGTGCTTCAGCTTGGTGCGACGAACATTATCGTTGTCAGCCGCAAGCCGCCTCGGGAAACCGCAGGGACACAGGCACCCAATCAATTTGTGCTGCGCTATGGGCTGAAACGAGCGGACTATGACCTGTTGTCGAAGACGATCCCCACGGTGCTGCAGGCCGTACCGATCCGTGAACTCATGAAAGCCTGCCGATACCTCCACCGGGAAATGAACTGTCGCATCGTGGGCTGCACGCCCGACTATGTTGACATGAACCACCTGGAGCTGGCTCAGGGTCGCTTCATCTCCGACAAAGACCGGCGGGAGAAAACCAACATTGCTGTGCTCGCGTCCGGCACAGCCCAGGTACTGTTTCAGTACGAAGATCCTCTCGGGCAGTCAGTAAAGATCGCCGACAAGCGTTATACCATCGTCGGTGTCACCCAATCGCGAGAAGACAGTGCAGCGATTGGAGGAAGTATGTCCGGACAGAGTTTCAACAGCGACATTTACATTCCACTGGAGACCATGCGGGTCCGGATGGGAGATCTGGACATCGATCGTCGACAGGGATCTTTCAGCGCGGAAGAAGTCGAGCTGAATCAGATCACGCTGAAGATTTCTGACACGGACCAGGTCATGCCGACAGCTGACGTAATTCGTGAAAGCCTGAAACAGAATCATAAATCCGCCGAGGATTACTCGGTGGTCGTGCCTCAGGAATTGCTCAAGCAGGCCGAACAGATCCGAGTGATTTTCAATGTGGTTCTGGGGTCGATCGCGGCCATCAGTCTGATCGTGGGTGGTATCGGCATCATGAACATCATGCTCGCAACCGTAACGGAACGGACTCGCGAAATCGGCATCCGCCGCGCGCTGGGTGCAAAGCAGCATGACATCACGATGCAATTCCTGACGGAGACAATCGTGCTTTCCGGCAGTGGTGGTCTGATCGGAGTCGCTCTGGGGCTCCTGACTCCACTGGCATTCTCCGGAATGAAGAACGTCGCAGCACGACTGTTCTTCGACGGAGCGGCAGGAGCGTCTGAGTTCAGTCAGATGTTTGCGAGTATGAATCCTCAGGTTGTGCCGTCCAGCTTGCCGATCGCGTTCGGCATCTCTGTCGGGATTGGCATCATTTTCGGCATCTATCCCGCCCGCTCGGCTGCTCGGCTGGATCCGATCGAAGCCCTGCGTCACGAATGACGGGTTGGTCTGCAGGGAAACACATTTGCTTCGGAAACGCCCTTGCTGAATTCGGCAACGGTCCGCGACAATCCGGGATGGATAAGACGCGGATCTGCGGCACAGGCGTAACGCCAAACGCCCCGCCATCTTCCCTGGTTTTCTGACAAAGGCCCCACGGATGGTTCGCCGACTTTTTGATCTCTGCCTTTCGATTCCCGCGCTGATTATCGTAGTGCCGATTCTGATCATGTCGGCCGTCGGAATTCGGGTTTCCAGCCGAGGACCTGTCTTCTATCGGGCTCATCGCATTGGCAAAAATGGTCGCCTGTTCACGATGTTGA
>JANNGQ010001386.1:0-2226 GCA_031403975.1 Planctomycetota bacterium | reverse complement strand
CGCGGCGAAGGACACCGCGTCGACGGCCGCACAGATATCTTCAGCCTGGGAGTCGTCCTGTACGAACTGCTCACCGGTAAGCGACCCTTCCGTTCCGACAGTCGCATGGAGCTGATGGTACAGATCACGTCGATGGAAGCTCGGCCCCCGCGGCAGATTCGGGATGATATCCCGCCTGAAATCGAGCGAGTGTGCCTGAAGGCCCTGGAGAAGAAACCGGCGGAGAGATACTCGACTTCCAGGGATTTTGCCGAAGACCTGCGAACTGCCGTTCGGGAACCACGGGCCACCAACGACGCGGGAACACCTGCCGCCGGCAAAGAATTCGTCACACGACTTCTGACGACTTCTGAGGACACTCAGCAACCGGTGCATGGCGCCATCCCGGTGACTGGGCGAGTCATCAAATTGGCGACTTCCTTCCGCAGCATGGGTTGTTCGGTGTCCATCGTTCTGGGAACGCTGGTCATGGTCTCCGCCGGACTCTGGATAAGCAACTATTCAGCCCAGACGATCCCGATGGTGTCCCACAGTACGATCCTGCCCGGGACAGCCGAATTCAAATCGTCCGTTGACATCGGAACAGAAGAAACGTCAGCGGCAGACATTTCCGGCCCTCAACCGGCCGGGCCGATCGGGCCGGTGAGTGCAGAAGTGACCATCGACGGCTTCGACATGCTCGTCAGCCGCAACAAAGGACCGTTTCAGGCGGTCGCCGACATGTTGCCCCTGCAGACGGGTGATCATGTGCGATTCTCGGTCCAGCTGGATCAGCCGGCATTTGTTCGGTTGGTTTGGATCGATGCCGAAGGTCATCCCGAGGACTTGTATCCAGAGGATCCTGAGACCGGATCCCGCGGCAATGACGCCGTCCGCCAGATCGAAAGTCCCGTTCAGCTGGACCGAGGCTGGCCGCTGGAAGGGCGAGGCGGCATGGAGACCGCCATCCTGCTGGTGAGCGGTACGCCACTGCCCGATGTTCCCGACGAGATTCTGCAGTTGCCACCGCGCGACGCAAAGTCTCTGAATCAACTGACACGATACGCAGCCTCACGGAGTCAAAATGCGGCGAAGTCCGAGTCGCCCCGGAACGAAACCGTGGGCACTCGAAGCCTGGGCCACAAGTCGCAGGAGGTGGACGATGCCATCCTTAAGCTGCTGGAAACCCTCCGTCAACAATCCGACACCGTACAAGCCATCAGCGTGCTGCACGCCGAGTCCCCCTGACAGCGATGAGAACAGAATCACAACAGCCGGAACCATGTCACCCTGTCCCTTCTCCCCCGATTGAGGGGAGAAGGTGGCCGGCAGGCCGGATGAGGGGTCTCGCCGTTCTGCAACTTCAAAAGAAGAAACATCCTCCACCGCATTTTAATAGAAACCGTAAAAGGCGGCCCATGAAACTCCCTTCGCAACTCTGGCTGACCACTCTCTTCATCGTTTCCACGATCCCAGCCAACGCCCAGGATCCACCAACGAACAAAGCCTACGAATTGCAGCCCGTCTTCAACGACGACTTCAGCAAAGATACACGAGCGGACTACACGATTACCGGGAACGTCTCGTGGCAGCAGGCACGGTTGACGCTGGGCGAGGGCGCCTCGATCGAACGAGGAAGTGCAGGTGCCATCCACCGGTTCTCAGCAACGCGATGCGAATTCAGGACTTGCGAAGGACGAGTCTCGCTGGAGGGTCTGTCTTTACGATGCGGTGGCAGGTGTTCGGCGGGACTGGCGGAGGCTGCGGAACGTTCGCAGAGACTGCGGCATTCCGGCCTCCACACGGAAGCGCTTTCGGAAATTCTGCACGAGGTCGAGCCACATCTCGGCGCTGCATTCCAGACGGTCGAGGATCGGCGCACAATCCGCGGGGTGCTTGCCGCCTTTGCCCTTGCCTCGCTCAACGGATGGCCGGCGGAGCTGACGACCGGTCCAGTCCAGCAGCCGCAGGTAGTCATCCAGCGACATCGGGAGTATCCCGCGATTACTGGCTCGTCGAGTCGCAGGTTTTTCTGGCACCTTCGTCCGGGCCGCATCGACCGGGATCGGCGACAGCCAGCCGGCCCGCGTGCCATGCCCGATTCCGTCTTCATCCTTTTCGCATGCTGGTTCCTCCCGTCCCTTCTCCCCCGCTCCGGGGAGAAGGTGGTCCCGGCGCGCCGGGAATGAGGGGGCTTCCTCATTCAGCGTCAGCACCTCCTCGGCCACTTTCAGATCGGCAATCCGT
>JANNGQ010001385.1:0-2043 GCA_031403975.1 Planctomycetota bacterium | reverse complement strand
TGATGCTGGGGACGGTCGTCGCATGACGACCACGCCTGCGTCCGCGCCGGTCGCGCCGGCCGGGGCGCCCCCGGCGTCGCGGCGGACGACCGTGTGGTTCTACGCGTTGGCCGCGTTGGGACTGGTCAGCGCCGCCGGAGGCAAGTGGGCTTATGACATTGTCGAGCCCGGTTACAAATACAATATGACGGACATCCAGTCCGCGCTGGGACTGACACAGCTGCATCGTTTCGAACGCATGCAGGAACGTCGTCGCGAGATTGTGCAGACATACAACGAGGCGTTCGGCTCGAAGGGAGCGTTTCATACACCGACGACTCGTGCACACGTCACGAATGCGTGGCACTTGTACGTTCTGCGGTTGAGGTCATCGGAACTGACGATCGACCGCAATCAGTTCATCGATGAAATGACGAACCGCAACATCGGGACGTCGGTGCATTTCATTCCCATCCATCTGCACTCGTTCTATCGCAACAAGTACAGCCTGCAGCCGAACGACTTTCCGGTGGCTCACGCGGCGTATCAGCAAATGGTCAGCCTGCCGCTGTCGCCGTCGATGTCGGATCAGGACGTCGCGGACGTGATCGACGCGGTGCTGGACATCCGGGGCAGGTTCGCCCGCCGTCGGGTGGCTGCCTGAGCAGGTCGGCATAAAGATCATCGATCGCCGCTACCTGCATACTGCACTCAATCGATCGGTGTTCCGGCACTTGAGGAAAACCGGATGGCACACTCGTACATCGTAAGAGCCCCCAACATCATTCTGCCCTCCATGATTCTGCGAGCAGCCACTTTTGCAGAATCATGGAGGGCAGAATCATGAAGGCATCCAGACCCTGTCGACGATTCGTTGAGGCGACAGCAGGGCTGCTCATTGGTCATTGGTCATTCCCAACTACCACTTCCACTCCGTCACACCTTTCAGATTCTGAATGCACTCTGCCGGCCATTCGCCGCGATGCAGGCGGATGATGATCTGTGCACCAAGAGCCCAGGTGTCTTCGTGAGATTCATTGTCCATGCCGGCGATGTGGCCGCTGAGCAGGACGTTCGGCATTCCGATGAGCGGACTGTTTGCCGGCAGCGGCTCTGTTTCAAACACATCCAGTCCTGCGGCGCGGATTGTTCCGTTCTTAAGAGCCCGGATCAGAGCGGCTTCGTCGATCAGCGGGCCTCGAGCCGTATTGATGATGACCGCACTTTTCTTCATCGTTGCCAGCGACTTGTCATTGATCATGTGCTTTGTGGCGGCCGACATGGGTGAATGCAGCGATACGAAATCCGACGTCGCCAGCAGCTCTTCCAGCGACACCATTGTGATCCCGTGCTGCCTTACGAAATCTGCGGGAGGATACGGATCGAATCCGATGACTTTCATTCCCAGCCCGATTGCCCGTGTCGCGGTGGCCTGGCCGATGCGACCGAGTCCCACGAGTCCCAGCGTGCTGCCGGCGATCCGCGGATACGGAATCCGTTTCCATTCACAACGGCGCACTTCCTGATCCAGTGCCGGAAAGCCGCGGCCGAGGGCCATCAACATGGCGATCGCCTGTTCCGCGACAGAATGATGATTCACGCCGGGTGTTGTCGCTACGACGACCTTGTGTTCATCGCAGGCGGGCAGATTGATGGCATCAAAGCCGACGCCTGCCCGAGCGAGAACTCGGAGCTGAGGACTTGCGGCGATCACCGAGGCCGGATACGGCTCGGAACCCGCGATGATGGCGTCAAAGCCGCGAATCGTATTTGTCAGGACATCTGCATCCCAGAGTGTGGGAAATCGCCGCTGACTTCGAAGAGGCTGAATCAGTTTGGAAGACATGCTCGTCGGCCGCGCCGGCACGCAGATCTGCATGGGCGGTGCCGCAGCACTGTGCGCGCAAGTCGCATCGAGGAGAAGCAATGAAGATCGTTTTTGCCGCCGACGGCAGCGCATGCACCAAGAAGGCCCTGGCCTTCCTCGTCACTCACGAGAACCTGGCAGGCGCGGACGATGAACTGTTCGTGTTGAACGTGCAGCCACCTCTGCCGCCAAGCGTC
>JANNGQ010001384.1:0-3046 GCA_031403975.1 Planctomycetota bacterium | reverse complement strand
AGTGTTTATTGTAGGTCAGTCTTGTTGTCTTCCTATATGCTTATTGCGTGGATACTTCGTGCCTGCTGGATTGTGCATTTTATCGTAGGCCAGGCTTCCAGCCTGCCGTGTCGATTCAAAAACACATGCTTGTTTTCAAATCCAGGCAGGCTGAAAGCCTGCCCCACAAGGAATCGCGACTCATCCGAAAGCTTCAAGGGCCTGACGCATCGACGTAGCCAGTGATTCCTGAAGTGCCACGATTCCGTTCGAAATCAGATGTTTCGGAGAGCAACTCAGGGACGAGCACAGAATACCAGCGGCTGAAAGCTGAGGCGAGAGATGCAGGCCGACGGATTCAGGAGTTACACCATTCAGTGAAGCGGTCGACGTCGATTTAAGTCGTCAGTGTTCAGGTGGCAATGATCAGACAGAGGTGGATGCCGCAACGTTATTGAATCTATTGCAATCGCCGCATCAGACGACCGCCGCGCGGAGAAATGCGCAACCGACTTCGAAAGCTGCGGAAGTCATCATTTTGAACACACGATGTATCGGAGTCAGGGCGCACTTCGATGCAGGCGATTTCCGCTGCGGCATGGGCTGCCGGTGGCGGCTTCTCCCGGAACACTAGTCCGGCAAGGACTTACGACTGCACAGAAGATTCCGGCCTGACTGGACGATCATGCGGCACAGAGGATGCCTGAAGTGAGAACGGTCCTGCCCGAACAAACGACTCTGCGACACAAGGCTCAATCCATCATCACTGTGAAGGCCCGGTCTTCTCACAGTGAGGCCCCACGCAGAGCACGGTTTGGAGTGCGGGACTCCACTGAGAATTCCCCGGTTTCAGAGAATCCGGCGAACCTCAGTCCCGTTCACGTCTCCCCGATAGCTGAAACCCCTCGAAAGGAATTTGATCATGTCGATCAGCAATCTTCAGCTTGAGCGCCAACTCCTGGAATCGGATGCTGGCCAGGCTGTTTACGATGCCCTGATTCAGGCCAATGTGGACCTTCGTTCGGTCTCGCTTGAGCTCGTCAAAGACATGCTCCGCGCTGAGCACCGCCATCGTCGCCTGCTGGGTTACTCCGGACAACGCAGCGGATTCTCCGTTTTCGCCTGACGAGTGGGAGGCCCGGCACTGAGGCACTGGAACATGTGAAATCATTGCGATCAGCCCTGAACGGGCGACATGCGCCAATTCATGTCGCCCCTTCGGGCAACACCGTTAAGAATTTATCGCCGTGTTTTCCAAGGTATTCGCGAAGTCCATTCTCCCCCTGCCAGGGGGAGAAGGTGGCCGGCAGGCCGGATGAGGGAGTTCCTGCGATTTTGCTCGTCAGAAATCTTTCACGGCGTTGCCCTTCGTGGCTCTCAAACTCCAATGCCCTGAAACCAGTCATTCGTCCCCGGTTATCGTGCAGTCCTGACGTCCTTCGCTATCATTTGCCAGCTCTGTCGTTGAGCGAATCGTATTCGGGACACCACGCTGATGGCACTTCGTCTGGCAGTCGCCACAGAAGATTTCGGACAGCCGCTCAGACAGGCAATTCTGCAGGCGGCACAATGTCCGGTTCAGGGTCTGCGACTGAACGCGCGAACGGAAGTGCGGCCGGACGAGTTCTCAGACACTGCGCTGAGACAGTTGAAGCACACGGTCGAAGAGCATCAACTGCGAGTTGCGGGACTGATGTATTCGTCCCGGCATTCACTTCTGGATCCGCTGCACCTTGATCAGCGACTCGACGGAATCCGCGCCGCCATGATGCTTGTGCGGAAACTGGGGACGACGGAACTGCTGGTGCGCGTCGGCCGCATTCCTGATCCCGATCAGTCGTTGCCGCAACCTTCCGGCAATGCGCCATCGAATGAGGACGTTGAGTCACTTCGCAATCCGTTTTCATTCGCTCCGGCGGCGAATTCACCTGGGACCACAGCGATCGCGTCAGAGGCCCGCGAATTTGAACTGTTGTGCGACATCGTGAACGATCTCACCGCATACGGAAGTCGACACGGTGCAACTCTGCAACTGCAGCTGGCGGCGTTTGACACAGAGCGGATCGCGCAGCTGCTGAGCTGCGTCACAGCCGGCTCCGTGAGTCTCGTGTTCGACCCTGCCACATGCCTCATGACCGGCGGGTCACCCGTGAAACTGTTTCGGCATCTGTATCGCCACGTCGGCTATGTCCGCGCTCGAGACGCTCAGAAGGACGTGGATGGCGGAGGCATTGAAATGCCCCTCGGAGACGGCAGCGTGGATTGGACCGAACTTCTGCCGACGCTCGTTGAAGCCGAATTCTGCGGCTGGGTCTGTGTCGAACGTACAGGCGGCGATCAGCGGGATGAAGACGTTCGTTCGGCCGTTCGTCGAATCCGCCAGTTGCTGCCGTCGCCCGCCTGACCGATATTGCACCTCATGAACAACTCTGTCCTCGCTGCACTCACCTGTCTCGCCGCCGCCATTGCGCTGGTCGCTGCGATGACAATGTCGGCAAATCAGAATCCCACGAAATCATCCTCGAACGCGGATACTCTGCTCGGTAGCGCTGCGTCGACAAAGAACTCTGGAAGCACTTCGGGCAACGTCACTCCGTCTGCTGCCCAGGCCCCAGCATCCGACGATCCGCAGCTGAAAGACATGGTCTGGATTCCCAATGGCCGATTCACTATGGGAGCATTAGATACGGTTCCCGACGAGTTTCCTCCGCACGAAGTGGTGCTGGACGGTTTCTGGATGGATGCCACCGAAGTCACCAACAGCCAGTTCTCAGCATTTGTCAGCGCCACCAGCTTCGTCACAACGGCCGAGCGCGCTCCGGAGCTTCGCAGCGTGTTGCCGGGGTCCGGATATGAGAAAGCCGAGATTCTCCCTGAGTTCAACAAACCCGGTTCCATCTGCAGTATGTTGCTCGGCAGCCGCGATCAGATCGATCCCCGGAAGGGCGCTTACAGCTGGTGGCAATATGTTCCCGGAGCCGACTGGAAACATCCCGAGGGTCAGCGTGGCCTGTGCCCTGATCTTGAACGAGGAACCCGACATCCCTCCGTTTCTGGTTTCCTGGAA
>JANNGQ010001383.1:0-3098 GCA_031403975.1 Planctomycetota bacterium | reverse complement strand
GCTCACAATCCTTCACGGCGTTGCCTGAAGGATTTTTGACGAGCAGAATCGCAGGAAACCCCCCTCATCCGGCCTGTCGGCCACCTTCTCCCCCTGCCAAGGGGAGAAGGGACTTTGTGAATAGAGCCCTGTGTTTTACCGCCGAACCGGCAAATGCCGCAATACGCAGATTTGCAGCGGCAGATTCGGCGTGAATGGGGCTGGTGTTTCACAGTACGTAACGATTAGAGCGGTTCCACGTTTGCCTTGGCGTCAGTGACCGTTTTTGAAGGTTGAAAACCGATGGATTTGGCTACCGCGGGTGCAAAATCCAGATCTTATTCGATCAAGAGACGAAGGCTTGCGTTTCCACGGACCCCCGCCACGAATCCGTCGCTGCTCCGCAGCTCATTCATGTTGGTGGGGTCAGGAACCTGTGGTTGTCACCACAGGCTACCTTCCGCCGCTGCTCCGCAGCGAATCGCAAACAAGCGATGAAACGTTCCCGGACCATTGAGCATCAAGGTTGCAGCATTGCGATTGGCTGCGGAGCAGCCGCGGTCGGTAGCTTCGGGTGAAACCCGAAGTAAGCGGGACATACCGGGCGTTGTCGCCAGTCCTGCCGCGGAGCGGCACTCCGTGAGTAGCCGTGGTCGCAGCCAGCGATGCGGGCAAGGCCACCGATGACGATGCGGAAGCCGTCTTGCGCCGAAAATCCTTTCCGGCAGAAAGGATCTACTTTCGCAATCCTTTGACCAGCAATAGTTCGCTGGCCCACCTGGCGGCTTCGCTCTTCAGTGTCGGGATGGGGTCAATGCGGTAATCGATCTCCAGATCGTAGGCCGCCCTTTCGTAGGCGGTGTTAAGTACGAGTTGCAGGTCGAGTGCCGCGTCAGGGTCTTCGGCATTCAACGGGATTGCAATGACTGGTAACCGCTGCGTAAGCAGAATGGGCGATACCAGTCCTTTGGGTCGACTGCCCTTCCGTGAGACATGAACAACATAATCTGCCGGCGGCAATAATTCGCGAACCTGAATTGCTTCGCCGGCCCGCAGCAGATCAATCTCGACAAGGTGACTTGGCGAGGTCATCACTTCCCGACGTTTCGTTTCGTAGCTTTCCCGGCCGCGTGAACCGGCGACCTTATTCGAGGGGCTCAGGATTTCAATCACTGTGACCACATGCTGCAGTTGCCGGTCGATCACCTCCAGCCGGGCTTCGTGAATCTCGTCGTCGATCAGCGTCGTGCAGACAATCGGTTCGGCGATAACCAGCGTTTCTGAATGCGAAGGGAACGGCAGATGGAGTGCTTCCGATCTGTCGGCAATGCGCAAGTCGGGGACAAGCACCTTGCGCCCGGGGTCGTTTTCGTCGGAAATGTAAACTCGTTCCTCGATTCGAACATGATACTTCGGACGAAGGGACCGATTGAGCCGAGCCTGCATTTCGGAGATCAGTCCATGATGAACGTCAGGCCAGAGGCCCGGTTCTTCAAGATACGGATCCATACCCGGAAACGGTGATGGCATGTCAATGTCTCAGCATAAAACAGATTGAAACCAGAATTCTGCAACGTACCCAGGACTGGGACAGAAATAAGTGGGGCACGATTCCATCGTGCCAAGCACGTTAAAAACGTGCTCCACGTCCGGAAGACGACAGTTATTTCTGCGTCGGTCCCTAGGGCCTGAGATCGTTTGACCATGGCGCTGCGGGTCTGTCGATTTTATCCGTGGAGCTGGCTTCCTGCCTGCATGGTTTATCGAAAAACATCTGCTTTCTGCCAGGCATGGCAGGCTGGAAGCCTGCCCCACGTTGAAATATGCAGACAGGTTCAGACTGTAAACGTCACAGGACTGCTCCAGAAACTCGTCAGACCGGTCGAGCTGATCGCACGGACCCACACGCGGTAGGTTCCGGGAGCGAGCGATGATGGAGTCTGGAATGAGTTGGTCAGCAGCGAATCTTCGCGGATCACTCGGACCTGCGGCACGTCGATGCGGTCGACCTGCAACTGATACAGAAACGCGCCGTCCACACGTCCCCAGGAAAATGAGGTTCGCAGATCTGGCGCGACCGAGGCGATCAGTTCCGTCGGCTGTCCACCGACCCACAAAGTCCGGCCTGTGCTCCAGAGTCCCGTGACGCCGTAGTCCCCGAAGGCTCGTACCCACCATTGATAACGCGCATTCGGCAGAGTGGCGGATGCGGTCCAGTCTGTCTGCGTGATGTCAGCGACACGAACGACGTCTGCTCCCGTAAACATGTTCCGCACCCAGACTTCGTACTTGCGTGCCCCGTTCACGGCCTCCCAGCGCAGCGTGGGAGTTGAATCGAAAGTGGACAAGGCTGTGGGCGCTGTCGATGGTGGAGAAGCGATGAAGAACTCCCGGCGAGTCGACCAGTTGGTGGCTTCGCCGCGGGCATCGATCCCGCGGACCCAGACTCGATACAGGCTCATCGGCAGCGACGAAGGCACTGTAAAGGATGTCTCCGTGATGTCTGTGCGTCGGATCAACTGACTGCGTCCGTTCAGAACGTCATCGACCCAGACGTCGTATCGGACGGCCGTCGGCACAGCATTCCACGAAAACGTCGGCGTTGAAGTATTCAGGTAACGAGGAATGGACTGCAGCTGGATCGGCGATGTGACTCGCACGTCCTGCGCGGGACTCCAGCGGGTCACAAAGCCTGATGGAACGGTGGCTCGCACCCACGCTCTGTACACTCCCAGTTCGCTGAATCTGGCTGCGGTGAACGATGTTCCTGAGACATGTTCATGCACAACTTGAGCCTGGTTGCCACTCACGAAGTTGACCCACAATTCGTAATCGGCGGCATCCGGTACAGCGGTCCATGACCACGTCAGCGGGGAATCCAGAAGCCCCGCGCCGGGACTCAGAATTCGCGGCGGAACCGGCTCGTCGTCTTCAATGGTGACGCTGATCGTGCGCTGGATGCTGGTGGAAAATGCCGGGTCCGAAATCGCTGTGTCGACCGAAAATGTGATTCCGAAGACCTCCGGGAGTTCCTCAATCAGATCATCAGTCGCTGTCAGCTGCAATGACTGGCCGACGTTCCAGTTTGACACATCAAAGGTCCACGATATCTGACTGAG
>JANNGQ010001382.1:0-5068 GCA_031403975.1 Planctomycetota bacterium | reverse complement strand
CCGCCGGCCAGCAGGGCGACCACGGACAGTTTCACCGTCTGATGTTTGCCAAGAACCGCGCTCTCCACATTCGCGACAATGCGCCGCACTATCTCGTGACTCACATCGGACTCCGAAGGGGCAGACATGACGACTGGACGTGCGGAAGTCTAGTAGGCGGCACGGCGAACGGCCAATGAGGGCCGTGTCTGCCGCTCCCAGCCGCGCAGCAACCAGGAATCGGTTCGCCAAACGCGGGGCATCTTTCCGATGTGCCGGCGTTTCTCAACGAGTCCGCAGGAGGAAATCATGCGCCACGCTGATTTCAACCGGTCGTATTTCTGCAGGCCCGCTCATGGCACTGCTTCACCAAGCCCGTATTTCTGTTCCACGGCTTCGTAGTGCTTCATTGCCTGCGGCAGGATTTCCCGCAGTGCGGACGAACGATGAGCGTCAGACGGATGCGTTGAAAGGTACTCCATCGGCGCGGCTTCCTTCTTGATCCCGGCAAATCGCTCCCAGAACTGCGGCGCCTCCGACGGATCGTAACCTGCCTTGGCCATGAGCATGATCCCGATGTGATCCGCTTCCAGTTCATGCTTGCGGCTGTAAGGCAGAATGACACCGTATTCGGAGGCGACTCCGTAGGCCGTCAGAACGATCTTCTGCTTCTGCTCTTCCTGATTCTTCATGATGTAACCGACGCCCGATTTGACCAGATTCTGTCCGGTCTGCATCGACATCCGTTCGCCGCCGTGGCGCGCGATCGCGTGTGCGACTTCGTGAGCCATTACTACGGCCAGCCCGGCTTCGTTTTCACAGATCGGGAGTATGCCTGTGTAAACCGCGACTTTGCCGCCCGGCAGACAGAAAGCATTCTGTGTTTCGGATTCAATCACGTTGAATTCCCATTTGAAGTCAGGCCGGGCGGAAACGTCCGCGATTCTCTGCCCGACTCGGCGCACTAACTCCACCGCTCGTTCGTTCTTCGTCAGCGGTTCTGACTTGAGCACTTCCTCATAGGCGGTGAGCCCCATCGCGTTCTCTTTCTCCTGCGACGTCACCAGCAACTGGCGGCGCTGAGTCACGGGAGCTGTGTGGCAACCTGCAGACATCAGCAATGCCGGAATCGCGGAGCAAAGCAGCAGCGCGCAGACAACCGGCACGGTTCGGCGGGAATACAAAGTCATCGGGGAAGTCCACTTCCATGTGCTGCGCATCGGGTTTGCTGCGATATCCGTTCGCAGTCCAGTCCATCAATGCCCGACTCGGCAGGATGCAGAGTTTATCGCGCCCTGGCAAATTGACTCAAGTCGGGTTCATCTCCGCCGGATTATCGAACCAGAGGGCATCCATCGAGTCGCCGGACGAACAGATTCCGGAACCAGACTTCGCTGCCATGATCGGTCAGCATCAGTCGGCCTGACGGATTGCAGCCGAATCCTTTCCGGTCGCGGAACTTGCTTGCTGCAACACCTTCTGCAAACCGCGGCGAGCAGTCGAGTTCACTGATCAGCAACTGTCCGTTCATCCAGTGCCGGATGCGGTTTTCCTGCACGATGATTCGCCCCGTGCTGAAGTCACCGGCCGGCGAGTATTTCCGTTCGAAAATTGGGCTGGATTTGTCAAAAATGTCATACAACGATGCCGTCAGATGCTTGCCGGCCATGTCCGGGAATCCAGCATCGTCCTGAATCTGGTATTCAAGTCCCAGCCAGGCAGAATCGAACGTGTGCACGCGATATTTGATGCCACTGTTGCCTTTTTCCGCGATCCGGTAATCGAACCACAGATCAAATTCATGGTACTCATTGCGCGTAATGATGTTGTCACCCTTGCCCACAAGATGCAACGTGCCGTCATCGTCAAACTGCCATCCGGATTCAACCGCGTCGCCGTCCGGCAGTGACCATTGCGACAACGACCGGTCCTGCAGAAGATTCGTATATTGCTGAGCCTCGGAGCGCGCCGCGACGAGGACGAGGAGTGAAGTGACGGCAGCAGGAATAACACGAATCATTTGGAATAGCCCGAGGGAGGCGAATGGGGAAGCGGAGGCTGACAGGCAGTCTCCCGGTGTTGACAGCAATTGGCAAGTAATCATCCCAGGTCGGTTCAAGGCGAACGGCACTAATTCTTCGACATCGTTTCATCAAGGTTCAGCAGTACTCGCGAAACCAATGTCCATGCAGCGGCATCCTGCGGCGTGATGTCGAGAGGAAGTTCGGGCAGCTGTGCGGGGTCACCGCTGATCACCTCGCGGGGATTAAGCCAGCCGTCGGCCAGTCGTTGACGCCGGGAGGCCAGCAGAGTCAGAATCTCCTGCCGTTCAGTCTCCGACGGGACTCGGGACGTACACAGCATAAATGCATATTCGGCCCGCTGATGATCATCCGACCCGGCTTCACGCAGCACTCGCAGAGCCATCGCTCGGGCGGCTTCAACGAATATGATCTCATTCAGACCGGTCAACGCGGCTAATGGCGTATTCGACCGGACACGTCGGGCACACGACAGATCTCCGTTGGGCGAATCGAAGCTGGACATCACCGGGTCGGGCATTGAGCGTTTGCGAAACCCATAGACCGCACGCCGATATCGCTCGGTACCTTCTGCGGGAGTCCAGTAGCTCGGGTAAACAAAGTTGTAATCGAGCACATTCTGCGGCACGGGCGGGATGATCCCGGGCCCGCCGATCCTGTGAGTCATCAATCCGGATACCGACAGTGCGATGTCCCGGACGACTTCCGCGTCAGCTCGAAAACGCGGCCCGCGGGCCAGCAGGCGATTGCGGGGATCGCGTTCCAGCAATTCCGGAGTTGCCGCGGACGATTGCTGGTAGGAGGCACTCGTGACGATCGTCCGGATCAGGTGTTTGCGGCTCCAGCCGTGCTCCATAAAATCAACCGCCAGCCAGTCGAGCAGATCGAGAAACTCCGGCAGCGGGGCTCGAGTGCCGAAGTCTTCCGAAGTTTCAACAAGGCCTGTTCCGAACATCGCCTGCCATATCTGATTCACGGCAACACGCGCCGTCAATGGCGAACGTGGGTCGGTCAGCCACTTTGCAAATCCCAGGCGGTTCCTCGGTGCATCCGCCGGAAACGGATTCAGCGCCGCAGGTGTGTGAGCTTCCACAGACTGCAGCGGCTGATCCCATCCTCCGCGGTCAAGCATGTGCGTGACACGCAGACGTGCGGGTTCGCGTTCAGCCATATGAAGAATCGAGGTCGAGGCGACTGGCAGAGATTTCCACAGCGCTTCAATCTCGTCATTGACCGGTTGCAGTTCCGGCACGGACTTTCGCCAGGCTGTGAACAGAGCGCGAACCTGTTCACGTGTCCGGTCGGCAGGAGCAACCTCCATTGCCAGCACCGCGGCGTGATCCGCGGCTGGTGCTGACGGTGATCGAGAAGTCGTCAGGCTCCAGCGACAACAACCCAGCATGTCTCCCATTCGCCAGGCGATTTTGATCAGGGATCCCTCGGGCAGTTCGAGGGGCTGTTCAAACTGCATCACCGCAACACCCGGCTGATTGCGTTGTCCGACACCGCGATCGGCATTCCAGGAAGTTTCGTCAGATCCATCGATCAAATGTGCGACCGGGCCGGTGATTTTCTTGCCGTCGGGCTGTTTCTGTTCGGGCTCGGAGAAGTCGGCCGAGGCATTGACCAGTTTTCGCTTCTCCCACTCTGTTCCGTCCGGTTTTTGCACGAAGACTTCGATTTCATTCATCACCCACGTGCCATTGCGACTGCGGCCCGGACCGGTTTGCGGCAGGTCACGATGCGTCAGCGTTTCCAGCCGCAGCCCTGTGACGCCCTTTAGCTTCGGTGCCGCGATCACGAACACGTCACCGCTGGAATGGCCCTTCATCAGCAGTGACCGATCTGACTCCTGAGTCGGGTGGTTCAGACCACTGATTGTGCCAAGTTCGGTCGCTTCTATTGGTTCCCAGGTGATCCGCCGAGAGAACTCCGCTGCTTCCCAGGCCGACAACTGAGTTGTCCACTCAGATCGATCGGAGCGAATCCGCTCTTCTGCCGCAGCAATCCGATCTCCGACGTCCGCAATCTGCTGCATCTGCTCAGCCGTGTAGACCCACGACTGAGCTTCGTACGAATTATTCAGGAATGCGAACATTCCGTAATACTCGTCGTGCGTGATCGGATCGAACTTATGCGTGTGGCATTGAGCACATTGCACGGACACGCCGATGACGGCCTTGCCGATGCAGTCGATGCGGTCAAACATCTCGACCATGCGAAACTGCTCAGGAACAATGGCCCCTTCCTCGTTGATCATGCTGTTGCGGAGAAACCCGGTGGCGATGACCTGCTGCTGAGTCGCATTCGGCAGCAGATCACCGGCAATCTGTTCGACGATAAACTGGTCATGTGGCATGTCCCGGTTGATCGCATCGATCACCCAGTCCCGCCATGCCCACTGTTCCCGCTGCATATCTTTTTCGTATCCGTTCGTGTCGGAATAGCGAGCCAGGTCGAGCCAGTGCCGAGCCCATTTTTCTCCGAATCGTTCACTGGCCAGCAATGTGTCAATCGTCGATTCTGGACCGGCACTTGCGAAATCGGAAAGTTCCTGCGGGGTCGGCGGCAGACCAATCAGGTCGAGATAGATCCGTCGGCAGACTTCTGAGTCGGTGCCCCTCTTCGACGGCACGAGCTGCTCTCGCCGCAGTCGTTCCAGTACAAGCACATCGACTGGATGGTCGGCTCCGCCATCCGGCAAAGATATCTTCGCCGGAGCCGTAAACGCCCAGTGAGATTCATAATCTGCTCCATCCGAAATCCACTGTCTCAGTGTCTCAATCTGCGGGCTCGACAGCGGTTTGTTCAAATGCGGCGGAGGCATCACGACGTCGGCATCTGCTGAAGTGATCCGTCGCAGCAGCTCACTTTCTTCAGGCTTCCCCGGTACGACGCCCATCCACTTCCACTCCTCGACGACGTCCGGGTCGGCTTTCTTGATGAGCTTGCGCATTCTGCTGAGGGTTTCCCCGCGCCAGTCTCCGAGCTCGGCGATTTTTCTCGAGATGAGCTCCGATGGCGGCTCGCCTTCGCTCGTGCCCGAC
>JANNGQ010001381.1:0-3963 GCA_031403975.1 Planctomycetota bacterium | reverse complement strand
TGCCGGAACTCAAAGCAAAATGACTTGCTCACAGGATCTGCTATCGTTCGATCCTCTCGGCGTCAGCGGACGCTGACGAAATTGTGACCGAAGCCCATCAGCGACATTGAATGTCTGTTCATTTCGAGCCAGTCTGGTCATGGACGCTGACCCTGATTGCCTGTGCGGCGATGCTGGGAGTGCTGTCGCTGGCGTATCCTCGCCGAATCCGGCACTTATCTTCGGGCTGGCGAAGTTTACTGGTCGGGCTGCGGCTGGCCATTGTGCTGTTGATTTGCCTTGTGCTGCTGCGACCGGTCGCCGTCTTTGAAAGTGACGACAAGTCAGAAGCGATCCTCTATGTGCTGCTCGATTCCAGCCGGAGTATGACGACAGAAGACATTCCTGGCGGCGGGACCCGTCGCCAGGCGCTGCTGAAGACACTTGAATCGGCCGATCCCAATCTCAAGGCCCTTGCTGAGAAGGCCGAAATCCGGTTCAGGGACTTTGCTGACGTGCTGAAAACCGTGGAAACGCCTGTCGACACGGCAGACGGCCCGATGACAGCGATCGGGAAGATTCTTGGAACGACATCCGAGGAAATCGGTCTGAGCCGGGTTCCTGCAATCATCATGCTCAGCGACGGTCGTCAGGCTGCGTCCGGAGCCCTCGACATTGATCCCGTGCAGATTGCCCGCCAGTACGGCCGGCTCCAGCGTCCGATCTATACGGTCGGATTCGGCAGTACTGAAGCCTCTGATTCTTCGCTGGACCTCGCCCTGGATGACCTTGATCTTTCCCGCGAAGTCTTTCAGGGGAACGTGGTTCCGATCCGCGTCAGGCTGCGTTCCGCGGGTGCTCAGGGACAGTCGGTGCGAGTCCGCGTGTTTGTGGAAAATCGAAGCGGCAAGACGGACGGTCAGACGGGCACAATGGAACCAGTTCTGGCCGCGGATGACACTCGGCCTGTTGCCACGCTGACACCTCAGTCAAGTTCTGAAGAGCAGATTGTGCTGCTGCAGATTGTGCCCGAGCAGTTCGGTGATCTGAAAGTGGCGGTTGAAGCGGAGCCGTTGCCGGGTGAAGTCCGCAAAACCAACAACCGCGTTGAAACGATCATCAGGGTTCGCCGCGGAGGAATCCGGGTCGCGTATTTCGACATCGTTCGGTCGGAGCAGAAGTGGCTGAAGAAGATCAATGACAGCAGCCGCATTCAGCTCGATTTCCATCCCATCCGTTCGGGCGCTTTTCGAAATCGCAATGTCATCCCCGAGCGGCTGTTCCAGCCCGGCACGTATGACGGATTCATCATCGGAGACGTTCCGGCGAATTCGTTTTCGACCGAGCAGCTGATGGCCCTGCTCCGTTGCTGCAACGCTGGTGCCGGCCTGATGATGACAGGGGGCCGCGAGAACTTCGGCAATGGCGGATACGCTCAGTCGCCGCTAGCCCCGCTGTTTCCCGTTGAGCTGCCTCCGGAGAATCAGCAGCTGACTCAGCCGCAGAAAATGCTGCCCGCACGTGACGGACTGAGTCACTATGTTCTGCAGATCGCTTCACCCGAGCAGAATCGAAATCGCTGGGAACAACTGCCGCCGCTGGCCGGAGCCAACCTGCTGACACCCCGTAACGGTTCGCTTGCCGAAGTCCTGGCGACATCGGATCAGGGTCAGCCGCTGCTGATTGGTCACACAGTCGGGCCGACTCGTGTTCTGGCGTTCGCCGGGGACACGACATGGCAGTGGGCCATGCAGGGATTTGCCGAAGAGCATCTGCGGTTCTGGCGCCAGACGATCTTCTGGCTGACTCGAAAAGAAACCGACGACGAACAGGCCGTCTGGATTCTCTCGACGCCACGGGACCTGACTCCGGGACAGTCGACAGAGCTGTCCTTCGGAGTCCGCGATGACCAGGGGAATCCAGTTCCCGATGCAACATTTGAATTGGCCGTGACGGATCCCAAAGGCACGGCTCATTCGCTGGTCCCACGAGTCGGCCAGGGAATGAGTCTCGCCGATTTCGACAAGACTCTCGAATCCGGCGACTACTGGGCTCGAGTCAAAGCCAGCCGCAACGGCGAACTCCTCGGAGGCGTCGCGGTCACACGCTTTCACGTCAACGCGCGCGACCCGGAACTCGACGACCCGACAGCGGATTACTCATTGCTGAGAGAAATCTCCCACGCCAGCGGTGGTGAGTTCCTGACACCCGAACAATTACTGGAACGGTTCGAACGCTGGGCGAATGATGGTCTGCCGGGGCTGGCGCTGATTCGTCAGGAGAGTCTGTCTCTTTGGGACAACTGGTTCCTCCTGTTGCTGCTCGTCGGACTGATGACCGCTGAATGGGCGATCCGCAAGAAACGCGGATTGGTGTGACTCGCGGCGAGCAGTCGCTCCGCGACCGGAATCCCCGCCGACGGAGCGGCGGGGCACCAGTTGTTACGGCTCTGCAATCCCGCACGCCTTCACAAACAGATCCTCAAACCGCGGATCGGGCATCAGGCACGGATGCTTGTACTGTTCGACACTGCCGCCGCTGCGAGATTGGCGAGCAGTCGTGAAGCGCTGCCATGCTGAGGCGTCAACAGCGACGGCGATCACGCGGCTGAGTCGTCCCGTGGCTCGCTTCTCGTCGTACTCAAGGTTGCGGTGTCGGAGCTCGCGATCGACCGCGTCCGCAAGCTCGACAAGCCGCCGCATTTGCGGGACGTCGGGCGGTTCGATTGTGTCGAAAAACAGAGTGTACCACGGTGGTTCGCCCCAGGTCGGCGTGAGCGTAAACAGACGAAGGCTGTGACCGAGGCTGCGACATGCCGCCTGCACCGACTCAACAACCTGCGATTCCGCAATCTTTTCACCGGTGATGCTCGACATGTGGGCACCCTTGTGACGGAACTCAAGCAGAGGTGTCGCTCCGTAGAATCCCACACAGCGAACGACGTCCTGAATGTTGTAGCGATACAGGCCCGAGCTGGTCGTGAGCAGAATGAAGTAATCGTGGCCGTCCTGCAGCTCGTGTGCTTCCAGAACAACGGGACTGGCGGACTCTGATTCACGTACCGGGATGAATTCAAAGAAGTGAGTCTGAATCTCCAGCACTCCAGCCGGGCTGTTGTCTTCCAGCGGCAGTGTCATCCGACCTTCACTCGCATGAAGACCGTGATCTCGAACGGCAATGTTGTCAAACAGTTCCTTCAGCCGCGGGATGTACGCCGCCGCACTGCCGCCGCACCAGACGCCAAGTACTTCCAGAAGCGGCCAGCAATGTCGCGGACGCAGATAACCGTTCTGATCCAGAACCTTCTGCAGCATCATCGCGCGATCCGGACAAGGCTTCAATGCTCGCTTCAGCGTACGCCGGATCGGTTCCGGAAGGTCACAACCTCGAATGCCTCCGTCGCAGATGTCGGTGATCAGGTCGGCAGCGCGAAGAGTTGCGTACTCGGCAAGCTGCAGCAGAGTGCTCGGATTCGCTGTAATCTGCATCCCGATGTACGGATCGGCCAGCGCGAGCCGCAGAATCGTGTAGCGCTTGGCATCGGGATCAGTAATCTCTGCCACGATTGCAGGAATCGTGTACAGAGTCCTGACGATCGGGTTCTGCATTGCGGCCACCAGACCGCTGATGTTCCCGCAGGGAGTTCCGCCGGCTGATGCGAACTTCCGGTGACTGCTCGAAATCTGCACAATGTTCAGTTTCTGCAGCAGCGCATGTTCGGAATACGTGCCGATACCCCACATCTGCCAGCCGCTGCGATAGTCGTCGAGGAATCGGCTCGTGACCGGGATCAGCTTGGACTCTGCCGTCGTTCCGCTGGTCACAGCAAACATCAGGAGCTGGTTGGAAGGTCCCAGGAGCGCCGAGTGCTCACCGGCCGCAACGCGGTCGACATACGGGCGAATCAATTCGTAACCGGCAACCGGTACCCGCAATCGGAACGCATCGAGCGTCATCCCTGCCGATAACTGATGGTCGGCCGAA
>JANNGQ010001380.1:0-6163 GCA_031403975.1 Planctomycetota bacterium | reverse complement strand
CTGAATCGCGTGAGATGAAATGACGCTGATTGAATGACTGAATCAACTCAAGATTGCGTCGCTGCTGTTCGACACTGACACCACGCTGAGCCTGCAGATCGATAATCGGCGACGTGCCTGATCTGACAGTGATGCCCTGATAACTCGCCGGCAGATAACCGCTGCCCCACGCAACGGGACCTCCCTTCAGGCCGCCACCGGGGTCCGGCATGACAATGAAAGCCGGCATTTCCTGATTCTCAGAGCCGAGCCCGTAAGCAACCCAGCTGCCGACACTGGGACTGCCCATGAGGATTTTTCCGGTGTTCATCTGATACACCGACTGCGGATGGTTGACGCTGTCGCCGTGCAGCGACCGCACCACGCAGATGTCGTCGGCACATTCAGCGATATGAGGCAGAAAGTCACTGATCTCAAGTCCGGACTGACCTCGCGGCCGGAATCGCCGCACCGGCCCCAGCAGCGGATTCCGCGCGACGTCGCGTCGAGTCATCACCGGACCGAAACTTTCCGGCAACGGCCGCCCCGCGTATTTCGTCAGTGCCGGTTTCGGATCAAACAGATCGACATGACTCGGCCCGCCGTGCATGAACAGCCAGATCACGCGCTTCGCCCGAGCCGGCAAGTGAGTGACCGCCGCTCCCGTCACACCGTCTGCCGCAGCCATCGCCGAAAACGCCAGCATCCCCGCGCCAGCCCCGGCCCGAGCAAGAAATGCCCGCCGGGAATACTGATGGTCAATGCTGTGATCGTTTTTGCCAGTCGTCATTCTCAATCCTGCCTGCGATCGCATTCACCGGATCTAGCCGTTCAAGTCTATCGCGGCGGATGAGGATCATCCATTCAAATATCATCTCAGGGCTGATCGCCGACCGGCCAAGTTTTCGGACGAAAGGATTTTTGTAGCCGGATTCGTAAGAATTCGGGGGCGTGATCTGCTGACTCCGAAGTCTCACGACTCCGGCTACGAACCCGTTCCCCGATCTTTCATTTCGGAAACTCCTTCACGGCGCTGCCCGGCATTCTTCCATGCTGCACCTGCAATCCACATCGTCTGTCCGCTGGCTCCGTCAGGTGGATCAGCACCTTAACGAAATTCTCATCGATCACGCACATTGTGAACAGAAGGCCGCATCGACGGCGATGGATCTGATGTTCGATTACGTCGAGCATGAAGATCTCTGTCAGCAGATGACCGAAATCGTGCGCGAGGAACTGGAGCATTTTCACCTCGTCCGAGATCTGATCAGGCAACGTGGCATCCGCTTCTGCCGATTGAAACCGGGAACGTACGGACGGAAACTCAAGGAACTTGTCCGCCGCCAGGAACCTCACCGGGCCGTCGACCGCCTGCTTGTGGCGGGTCTGATCGAAGCTCGCAGCTGCGAGCGCTTTGTGCTGCTTCGAGATCACTTGACGGATCCCCGGCTAAGGGATTTCTACGGCAGCCTCTACGAATCCGAGGCCCGGCACCATGCGACGTACGTCCGACTTGCACGGTTCTTCGGGAGCGAACAGGAAGTTGACGAACGCCTCACCGAACTCGCGGCCCTCGAAGCGGTCGTTATCCGCGATGGCTGCGAACTGCCCCGAATGCACAGTTGAATTCGTCAGCTGACAGACCGGAAGAGGGTTTGTAGCCGAATTCGTGAGAATTCGGATGAACATGGATTGGCCCGAAGTCTCACGACTTCGGCTACAGCTCCAGTTGCGTTCGACTTTCTTCCTTTGTATCACGTCGTCGAATGAACGAAGTGTTCTCGCTGAACGAGTCCTCACGATCGCCCCCGTCCCATCGGAGAATTGTCATGCGTATCGGTCACTCTCAAGTGGATTCACAGCTGGGCGACTTTGAAGGCAACCTCGGCAAAGTCGTGGCCGGCATGGAGCGAGCAGACCGTGAACGCATTGAGATCATCAGTTTTCCTGAGTGCTTTCTTGGCGGGTATCCGGACACCGAAGAGCTGGCTCGGCGGGATGCGTTTTCCATCGACTCGGCACAGGTGATGCGAGTCCTGGATGCCACAAGTCGTTTCGAACCGGTGCTCATCGTCGGATTCAACGAACTGCGCGGACCGGATCTCTACAACACTGCGCTGATCGCTCACAAGGGACACCTGCTGGGAACCTACAGCAAGTGCAGTGCGTATCAGAAGTTTCACCGGCAGGGCCGCGAGTTCCCGGTGTTCCAGCACAACGGCGTGACATTCGGCGTCATTATCTGTTCCGATGGCGGCTACATCGAACCTGCTCGGCTGCTGGCGCTGCAGGGAGCGAAGATCATCTTTGCTCCGCACTTCAACTACATCGGCCAGGAAGGACTGATCAGCCACTTCATGAAAGTTCGCGCCGATCACACGGCTCGCGCGGTTGAGAACAGCGTTTACTTCGTGCGCGGCAACAACGTGTCGCTCGGTCGGGAAGAGTGCATTACGAAAAATGACGGCGTCGGCTACGGAGACAGCTACATTATCGACCCGCATGGAGAGATCCTCGTCCGCAGCCGTCGCCATGCGGAAGATTTTCTGTTCGCCGACATCGACCCGACAAGCGCCGATACCAGCTGGAAACTGGGGCGTTCGATGTGGAGCGCCCGTGAGTTCGGTGAACAGTTGAGGAAGCTGGCAGCGGGGGCTGCTCCGGTGTGATTATTCGCAAGAATTCCAAAGAGTTTTCTCGCCCTCAAACAAGCGACCTCACCTCCATCGGGCCTTGGGACTGTCGGATGAGTCACGATTCCTTGTGGGGCAGGCTTTCAGCCTGCCGTGCGTTGAGGAATTACCTGTGTTTTTGGATTGACGAGGCAGGCTAAAAGCCTGCCCCACGATTAAAACGAAAGTCCCCCTGCCCCGGTTGCTCGCAGGCTTGTGCGGGACTCTCAGTCATGTTGCGAGTGCAGTTTTAAGTGTAGAAAAAAGTGGCGCAAAGGCCGTTAAACCACCGGGGCGAGCCCGGTGGCGGATCCGACGTCGCTTGTTTGAGGTCGAGCCACCGCTCTGCGGAATTGATTCGCAACTCTGATCATACACGACGGGGACTTACGCTCCGCAAGGGCGGATCGCAGCATCGTGATCGCCGCATACGCTACAACGAAGATCACCAGCCATCGCACATATTCCAGCGGCATTTCTTTCACGACGTATGCCGCAAGCAAAACCGCCGGAATGCCGGCGAGTGTCAGGACCACGGAAGCGGGTTGGTTGTGACGGCGCTGACGGATGAACCGGATGCCTGCGACAGACATCAGGAATGCACAGGAACCCATCATGATTGGAAATGCGGTGCGAGGATTCATTCCCAGCAGACTGACCAGAATCAGACACGGTGCATACAGCCCGATCCCCAGCGTCATCAGTGCACCGAGAACAAAATTGCAGGCCAGACCGATCCACAACTTTGTGCCTTCGAGTGATACGGCGTCACCGCCGCCGTGGCTGATCTGCAATTGAGTGAGCAGCATCAGCGAGCCTGCCACCAGCAGTGCAGAACCCATCCCTGCCTGGATCGCACGCCGCGGCATGCGTGCCACGATTCCGGAACCCAGCCAGGCACCGGCGACTGCTGCCAGAATCATCAGAATCAGTGTCGTAAAATCCACTTCCACGACACTCGTGTAAATCAGTGCCTGAACGATTGTCGGGATTGCGTAACCGACGTTGAGCGTACCCGGGATATCTTCGTCCGCAACGGATCCCCGCAATTTGAAGGCCGCCGTCGTGGGAGCAAAATTTCCGATCCCCAGCGTGTCAAAGAAACCACACACGAACCCGACGACCGCGTGATAGATGCTGTTGTGCTTCAGTCCCGTTGCCGCAGAGTCGCCAAGTGTCGCCTCGCCATCACGGTTTTTCCGGGCGAACACGACCCAGGCGCCAAGAAACGCCAGACCCATCAGTCCCATCGCCAGCAACAGGATCGTTTTCGGATTCATCAGAATCGGCACTCACTCAGTCAATTGGTCTGCAATGCTTCGCAGACGATTCCATGTGAACAACCCCGAATCATGCGAATCCGACCATCGAATCCGCAGCGCGTAATTGCCACACAATGAAACTTCCAGCAGGCTGAGATCTGTCGGCACGGTTTCCGGATTCAGCAACGGTGTTCCAGTGAATTCATCGACGCAGACAGCACAGGGACAGTTCTGCCGGACGGTGCGGAACGGCAATCGGGAGATGTCGGAATCGGTCCAGATCAGTTCCAGCACGCGCTGGTCCTTGTGGACTTTGATATTCTTCGGAGACTGCATGAAGCTCACTTGTGTTTCACAGATGGACCGTCAGCGACGTAACGGTCGAGAAGCATCCCGACAAACTCATCAAGCGAGTCTGCGACTGACTCAAACTCGACGGACTGGTGCCGAAACTGCAGCACGCCCTGGTGTTCGCCGTCCGTATCAACGCAGTAATAGTCTCCGTCCCCGGTTTCGCCAATGACCAGCAACTGTTCCGGCCAACGGAATTCCTGACCTTTGGGATCAAGCACCGGCCCGAGCCTGACTTCGTGGTTGATTTCGACAAGGTCCGACAGCTCCGCCATCAGGTCCACTTCGGCGACCGTGCCTTCCGAGAACGAATCATCTTCAGCTCGAGCCGCCTGCCGAAGAGCTGCGGGATAACTGTTCAACAGGCGCAGATAATCGTCGGGAAGCCCGGCTCCGCAGAGTTCTTCCAGTTCATGGATCCCAGGAATTGCCATAGACGTTCACATTGTCAGCGCCGGAGTGCTGACGGTCGCACCGCCGCAGTCGCAGTCGTCGGTGTCGAGGCCTTTCTCAGAGCATCGAGAGAATTCTTCGCTGCCGCCCGCCGAAGATCCAGCCGGTGCCAGACCAACCGCGACAACAGCAGCATCGCCAGTACAATCGCGAACGCGATCGGCTTCCGCAAGTCGGACTTGACCAGAACCAAGTATACTGTACGCGGACCCGAATGAGACATTTCGTTGTAGCCGAAGTCGTGAGACTTCGGGCTGAATAACCAGCCAGCCTCCGAATTCTCACGAATCCGGCTACCAGTCAATCGGGGCCGCGCGAGGTATAACGCAGCACTCCCGCTGTACTCACGGAAAACGTCGCAGACGGAGAATCCACTCCGGTCGTCCGGCGCGGACCTGCCGCTGTCACTTTCACCGCTGTCGACTTCTTCCCGTCCGCATCCATCAGCGTCAATCAGCGTTGATCGGCGGTTTTCACTGTGCTTAGGACTGGGACAGGAATAAGTGGGGCACGATTCCATCGTGCCGAGCACGTTAAAAACGTGCTCCACGTCCGGAAGGCGACAGTTATTTCTTAGCCGATCTTTAGGACTCGCACGGAATTCATGGTCGGTTTTCGCTCCGCGAAAGCACGTTCTTTGGCAGGGCGAAAGGCGACAAATCCGGCAAGTCAGTGTCGTGCAGCGCCGTGCAGCGGTACGTTTTCAAAACCGCTCATAAACGCTGATGGACGCTGATTGCTGACACCTGAATCCTGGCCAGTCCTCGGTATCGCAACCTTGGACTCGCCGCAGCTTTCGGATACACCAGCAGCCCTGAGCTGCAATCCATGAACTTCGGAGCCCGCCCCATGCCATCTGATCGCTGCCTGCTTCTCCGTATCCTGCTGATGAATGTGACGCTGTTGACACTTTTCTGTCTGATGCCGGTCGTAGTTCAGGCCGATCCGCCTGAAGGATTCACAGCACTGTTCAACGGCAAGGACCTCGACGGCTGGAAGGGACTTGTGGCCGATCCGAAAAAGCGTGCGGCGATGACTCCTGCAGAGCTCGAGGAAGCGCAGAAAACTGCCGATGCAAACATGCATGAGCACTGGAACGTCGTCGACGGCGAGCTGGTTTTTGACGGCAAAGGCGACAGTCTCTGTACGGCAAAGGACTACAGTGACTTCGAAATGTTTGTCGACTGGAAGATCCTGGAGGGGGGCGACAGCGGGATCTATCTGCGAGGCTGTCCACAGGTGCAGATCTGGGACACGACATACGAAAAATACAAGTCCCTCGGAGCAGACCAGGGTTCGGGAGCCCTCTGGAACAATCAGAACAACGCCCGGTTTCCGATTGCCATCGGCGACAAACCCGCCGGTGAATGGAACACGTTCTACATCAGGATGGTCGGCGATCGACTGACGGTGAAGCTGAATGACGTTCTCGTCACCGACAACGTC
>JANNGQ010001379.1:0-9303 GCA_031403975.1 Planctomycetota bacterium | reverse complement strand
ACATGGTCGCAGATGCGCGACAGAAGGCCGACGACAATGTCATCAAGACGCAGCGGGACGTTGCGGAGGACATTCACTCGGCGAAGACGGATCTGAACGAGGCAACGGCCGATGCTCAGTCCGAGGTCTCCGAAGAGCGATCGGAGATCGCCGAAGCCACGGAGGAAGGAGCCAGAGAGATCAAGGCTGAAGAAGCTCGTCGTGCCGATGCGATCGCAGAAGCACAAAAAGATGCCGACGACAAAGTGGCAGATGCTAAGCGGGAGCTTGATGAAACCAGGCGGCAGGCGATTGCAGACAGCCGCAAAGAGGTTCAGAAATGCAAGGACGCCCTGGCGAGTGACAAAAGGCAACTGGACGACGCTGAAGCAAAGGTTGCGGCAGTTGAGAATCGGCTGCAGGAAGCCACAGCCGACAACCGCAAGGAGTTGGAAGACGAACTTGCGTCAGCGAAATTGGCCTCTCAGAAGCAACAAGAGGACGTTACAACGTCCGAGCGTGCATTGGAGAAAGCACAGGCAGAATTGAAAAAGACTGACTTGGCCGGTATTTGATTCGGAACGCATGGAAGTGGCAGTTCGGATTGACGTTTGTCGAGCCGGCCTGCCACGCACGCAATTAAAGCAATCAACAATCGGGACATGAGTTCCCGCTGATTCAATTCCCGCTGACACTGTCGGGGCCAGGCAGTGACGCTTTGGTCATTGCCCCGAACTTCCTGCTCAGCCGTCGCCCCAGCCATTGGCCAATCACAATCGCAACGATGGCCAGCATCAGGAATGCCATCAGCCATTCGGAATCAAATTCGGCGGCTGCAGCACCCACACCGATGACCGGAATCGCATTGAGCACATGAAAACACCAGACGATCAGCGCACAGCGGCGAAAGGGCAGGTTAGTGAGTGCCAGACCGTAGAGTTCAACTGAATAGGGCAATCCCGGCACAAACACCAGCAGTGATGTGAACCAGACCTGATGTCGATCCGGGATTATCGGCAGTTTGAAGCCGCGGGCGGCAAGCCGTCGCTGAAGTGGTCGGCGGAGCCAGCCATGTGCCAGTCGCCAGGCGACAAGGGTGGGAAAAGCCATCCCGAAAACCGCGAAGACGATTGATCCGGTGAAACCAAATCTCACTCCGCTCACCACCAATACCACGCTGATCGGAAATCCGCCCAGGGGCAACAGGAAATAGGCGAGGACAAAAACTGACGCCGGCACCGCGTTGGCCATAGCCTGCAAGCGTTCCTGCGTCAGGTTGCCACTGCAAAGCGACAGCGTGGAGATTCACGCCACGCAGGTACTCTTCCTCATTGCTGCCTTTGCGTTTGTGAACGATGAGGCCTGGAGGCAGCAAAGCAAATCCGCGCGTTTCCTGGTTGCCAATACTGCCATGCGCTCCGTTTTCCTGCACAAAGGACAGTGGCTGCTGATCGGGGTCCCAGCCGCTGATCATGAGGTCCCCGGAGTCTGGATTGTTACACAGCTTGATCAGGTCGCTTGGGATCTCTTTCATGAATCGCTGACCAGAGCCGCAAATTGCCGAGCAATCGTCTGCCACGTCTCGAATTCCAGAGCGTTCGGATGGCAGAACGGGCGTCCAGCAGCCCGATAAATGTTTCGCTCCTGAGCGCCTTGGCTCGCTGTGAGCGTTGCCGGGAGTTGCCACGCACACTTTTCCAGGCCTTGCAGCTTCGAGGGGCGCTGCGGAGATTCGACACGAATACGGCTTCTGGTCGTTCGGCGGTCGGAACGGTCGGAGAGAACTCGCATCGGGCGATCATGTCTGATCGAACGAATTGTCTTGCCGTACAGAATCTGCGGCTTCCGCGAAGTCCAGCGCCCCAGCATAAACGGCACAACAATAACTCTTTCAAACTTTCACCGCACGCTTTTCTATCTTATCACGGCTATGATGACAGCCTCTCGAACAGGGCCTGCAGCGCCACGAGCTCCACGGGCTTAACCATGTGCTCATCGAAGCCAGCTTCCAGGGCCTTTTCGCGATCTGCGGTCTGACCGAATCCCGTGAGCGCCACAAGGTAAATGCCGGCGAAATCCGGGCGCTGACGAATTCGTCTGGCGAGGTCATAACCCGTCATCCCCGGCATTGCGATATCCGAGACTATGACTTCCGGTACATACTCCTCCAGTTTCTGAAGTGCCTCTGCGCCGTTCTCCACGAATTCAACCTCATGTCCCAGCTTTCTGAGGAGCCGAGACATAATCATCCGCAGCGCACGCATATCTTCGACGACCAGCACGCGAAATGATCGACCCGGATTCACAGCGCTTTCAGGGGTTGGGTGTGAGAGCGCTGGTGCCAAGGCGTCAACGGCCGGAATTCGCACCGTGAATGCACTGCCTTTGCCAATTCCGTCACTCGCAGCAACCACGGTTCCATCATGCAACTCGACGAGTGTCCTGACCAGTGTAAGGCCGATGCCCAGCCCGGTCTTGCCCCGCTCCAGAATGTCGTCGACCTGCGCGAACATCTGGAAAATGTCATCCAGCCGGTGCGGTGCGATCCCGATCCCATTATCCCGCACGCAGATCACCGCCTGCCGGTTTTCCAGACTCACAGACAGTTCAATTCGGCAACCGGCGTCGCTGTATTTCGCCGAGTTGTTAAGCAGATTCGAAACTACCTGCGTCAACCGTGATGAATCGGCATTGACGAAGATCGGCGTGTCGTCCTTCATGATGACCGACAGTTCCTGACCACTCTCAGCGATGATCGCGGCTGATGATTCCACGGCAGCATCGACAACGATCTTCAGTTCGACAATATCCCTGCGGAGTGCGATCTTTCCCTGACTGATGCGCGAAACGTCGAGCAAATCATCAATCAAGCGGACGAGTTGCTCGACTTGTCTCTCCATCATTCGTCGCAGGTCGTCGACTTCCGGATCGAGCTTTGACAAACCCAGCAGCTGTACGGCGTTCTTGATGGGAGCAAGCGGATTACGCAGCTCATGCGCAAGCGTGGCAAGGAACTCATCCTTGCGGCGATCCATTTCCGACAGCCGGGCCGCAAGTTCCGTCAGTTCGTCCTCAGCTCGCTTGCGGACTGTCAGATTTCGCATCACCTTGCTGTATCCGATGAGTTGATTATTCTCATCGCGAATTGAAGTAGTGATTCCGGATGCCCAGAATCGTTCACCGCCTTTCCGCAACATCCAGCGATCGTCACTCGCCCGCTGATCGAGCGCAGCCAGAGAAAACTCCTTCTCGGGGATCCCGTCGGCATGTGCTTCCGGTGTGAAGATCAGTTTCCGAATATCGTGGCCGATGAACTCCCGCTCTTCATACCCGAGCACTTCCTTGACGCCTTGATTCCAGCTTGTCGCCCGGCATTGAGCATCCATTGTGAAGATTGCATAATCTTTGACCTGTTCCAGAAACCATCGCGTATGCTGATCCTGCCGACGGTTTGTTTTTTCCAGTTTCTGCGCCTTTCTGCGACTGTTCCGAAGGGTATAGAACACTGCTCCCACAAGAAACAGTCCGATGATCGTCGAAGTAAATGCGGCCCGGAGTGCCGCTTCATACGATCGATGTGATGTCAGTTGGCGATCGTCAAGCAGCAGACTCTGGCTTTCACGCACATCGGAAATATGTGTGCGGATCTTGTCCGTGATCAGTTGTCCGGCATTCAGTTTCACAGCTTCCGAAGCGGCCTCTATTCCCGCCTGGCGTCGGAGTTGAATTGTCGTACGAAGTTCGCTCTTCTTCTGTTCGATCAATTCTTCGAGCGGCTTGATTCGGGATTGCAGCAGTGTGTTTCCCGGCGTCAATTCGGATAATTCGCTCAGCGGACCGCTGATGTTTGCGGTGGCGGTTTCAAAAAGCGCAACGTACTTCTCTTCTCCGGTGATGAGAAATCCTCGTTGTCCAGTTTCAGCATCCTGCAGAAGCGAATTCAGCCTGTCGAGGACGCTCAGGACTTTGTAG
This sequence comes from Planctomycetota bacterium, assembly GCA_031403975.1. Lineage (GTDB taxonomy): Bacteria > Planctomycetota > Planctomycetia > Planctomycetales > Planctomycetaceae > SXXK01. The sequence goes on along the minus strand of JANNGQ010001379.1, from coordinate 5,352 downwards.
GAGTGTGCTTCCGCTTCAGCACAGCTTTGCATCCTCCGGATACTCTGGTGCGTGACAGTTCCGGAGACGATGAGGATGCAAACGACAGCACCGATGAGGACAGCTTCGAGACTGCTCCGTTGCCAGCGACGACGTAATTTGAAGGACAACGACAATTCCTATGGGTGGCAGGAACACCAGCGATGAATGCTGCGACAGAAACCGGAATCCACTGCGATGCCGTCATGGACATAGTCCGCTGCCGTCCGGAAACTCCGCCGATGGAATGGTACCGGCGAATGCGGTCCAAATGCCACTCAACGTCGGGAGTATCAACAGGGGAACACCGCTGCTGATGCTCGCCGCGGAGTCGGTCATGCGGGCAATTCGTTACGCAGCATTTTCATTCTGCCATGACGCCAGGGACAGCGACAGCATCCGGATTTCGACATTCAGGGGATTCAGCAGAAAGGCCGCCTGAACGAAATCGCCTTCGCGGCATGCGATTTCTGTCTGTCCTGCAATGCGAATCGCGGCGTCCGCATCAAAGTTTGCACACAGGCCCTTCAGGCTGTGAGCAACGCGACTCGCTTCCTCTGCGTCCCGGGCGTCGATCAGTACCTGCAGTTGCTGCAGGAGCAATGGTGAATCTTCAAGAAAGTATACGACCACGCTGCTCAGTAACGCCACGTCGTCGCCCATGCGGTGCAACGCGACGGCGGGGTGCCACAGTTCACAGAACGTCACTTTCTGCGTTCGCTCAGCGATGTCTTTGTCCGGCGTCATTGCGTGCACTGCTTTGCGTTCCGAAAACTCCAACGGCCGGATTCTTTGACAATTGAACTCACGCTCGCGTCTCGTCCAGGTCGCGAATCCGCCAGCCGCTCAACCGTTTGCAGCAGCATCCGGGCATCCAGGGGCCTGGACAAGTAGCCATCCATCTCGACAGCCAGACACACCTCACGCCCTGCATGCAATGCATGTGCCGCCATGGCAACGAATGGCGTATATTTCCCGGCGATTTCCACCAAACCACGCATAGCTTGTGTCGCCTGGATTCCGTCGAGCATCAGCGAAACGAAGCGGACGGATCATCGGGACTTGAGGCTTCTGCCTGCAACAATCAATCCGCCACCGAAACAGTTTTGTCTACAGCGATGGAGAACAGATTCACGCGGTCGCGGACCTTTCCTCGCGTGATTCCGAGCACCTCTGCCGCTTTGGTCTGGTTGCCGTCGGTAGACTGCAGCACACGCGTGATCAGGTAGCGTTCCATCTGTTCAAGTGTCTCAGCGTAAAGATCGCGAGTGTCGGAAGCAAGTCGACGATTGACAAATGGTGCGAGGTCTGATGGTACGCCTGTGGCATTCTCGACTGCACTTACGGCGGCGTCAGTTCTCGCTCCGGAAGTCACCTCAATCGGTAGAAATGAGGGCACGATCACCGGTCCGGTCGTGTTCAACATTGCTTGTCGCACGACGCTCTGCATCTCCCGGACATTTCCAGGCCACGAATAGGCTTTCAGCAGATCCAATGCTTCTGGTGAGATGCCTTCGCAATCCCGCCTGTTCATCTCCTTCGCACACACTTTCAAGTAATATGCCAGCAGCAGCGAAACGTCGTCTCCACGTTTTCGCAGGGGCGGCAGAGTAATTGTCAGTCCATTCAGACGGTAAAATAAGTCTTCGCGGAATTCGCCGTCTGCCACCATTTTGTCGAGGTCCAGATTCGTGGCAGTAATAATCCGGACGTCTGTGCGAATGGTTTTGTTACCGCCGACTCGTTCAAATTCCTGCTGTTGCAGAAGACGAAGGACTTTGCCCTGAACAAGCGGCGACATATCTCCGATTTCGTCCAGAAAAATAGTGCCGCCATTACATGCTTCAAACTTTCCGATTCGTTGTCGCTCCGCACCGGTGAAAGCGCCTTTTTCGTGCCCGAACAGTTCGCTTTCGAGAAGCGAATCGGGCAACGCTGCACAATTCACGGCCATGAAGCATTCGGCCGATCGAGCGCTGTTCTGGTAAATCGCACGGGCCACAAGTTCTTTGCCTGTTCCGCTCTCACCCCGAATCAGCACTGGAACATTCTGCGCGGCAACCCGCCCGATCATTTTGAAGACTTCCAGCATGGGCGGACTGCGACCGACAAATGATTCCGAGTGCGGAAGCTCATCGTCGTCCATCTGCAGGGCCACTGGCGTATTCATCATGCGACGCGTGTTGACCGCTTTTTCCACCAGATCATTCAACGCTGAAAGGTCGAGCGGCTTTGTGACATAGTCAAAACCGCCAAGCTGCATTGCTCTGATCGCTGTCGAACTGTCACTGCCGGCGGTAATGAAGATGATCGGCAGTCGTCGGTCGATCTCGCGAATCTGTTGAAAGACGTCGAGGCCGGAAGTGCCAGGCAGCATAATGTCAAGCAAAACAACTTCGGGTGATTCGCTCAGAATGAATTTGATGCCGTCACTCGCCGTCGTCACTGTCACAGCAGCCAGTCCGATCTTCTCCAGCGACCGTCGACACATTTCGCCGACCGCGCGGTCGTCATCGATCACCAGCACATTCGCCATGAGAGTCCCTGTCTTCCAATTCGTCCGAAGCTTGAACCCCGGTTCTCTTCGTTAATCGGCCATTGTCGCAGCGGCATGAACGCTGCAGAGTCTATCGCCGCAAACACTTTCGGCAATCAATGAAGCCGCTGTCGGCGGTCGCCTGAGCGGAATTCCACCGTGGCGGTCGATGATCGACCAAAGAGCATGTTGCTCGGCCTGAAACGGCACGTTCATGTGTGACATTCGGGTGGCACAGGCATTGCTTGCTTAAATGATGGCGCGTTGCGCGACCGTCATCAATGATTCGCCTCGCCGTGGGTGCATTACCTGGCCTGCGTGCGATTTTTTTGCCACAGATCTGACGCGCTGACGGCATGCATAGTTGCATACGTCATTCCGGGTATTCGCGGAGATTGACAGAGAGAAAGGCAACCTGATGCTTTTCAACATGGACTACTTCGGCGTTCGATACGTGCCGGACGATTGCGAAAAGGCCTGCCAGCAGTTTCTCATCGCCGACCTCAACCGATGCCTGCATATTCATCAGACCAGCATGGTTCTCGATAATGGTACACGCATTTACGGAGGTTCATTGGGCCAACTGATCATGATTGCCCACGGGATCGGGCCAGAAGACTCGGGCGAACGCGCATGTACACTGGCCCTGGATGCGATTGGACAGTATTTACTCAATGGGTTTCGGATTGCGGAAGAGGCCAAAGTCAGGGATTCCAATCTGAGAGTCAAGCTTTCAGAAGCATTTCAGTATTGCCAAAAGGCGCTGCAGCGTGAAGGCGACGTAATTGCCTCTCACAAGAACATGGGAGCGGAACTGACGCTCGCATACCTCTTCTGGCCAAAACTGTATGTGGTACACGCGGGCCGGGCTCATTGCTGCCTCATCAGGAACGGTGTACTCGACCGAGTCAACAGAAGTGCATCCTCGGAAGTCGTAGGCGGCGTTTCCGATCAACTCGCGCCTGAATACTGTGAGCGGGAAATTCGTCTGGACGACAAACTGCTGCTCTGCAGCGATGGACTTTTCGAAGCACTCGAAGATGTCGCTATCGCTGCGATTCTGAATCACCATGAATCCGCCTCAACTCTGTGCAATCGGCTGATTGAAATCGCGACTGCCAGCCGCAGAATCGCCATCACGGTGGCGGTGGTGTCGTTCAACGATGGCGCAACACAATCATCGTTGCTCGATGTCGAAGAAGGCCTGCAACACATTGATGGCGGTCAGAGAAGTGGCATTGAACCGCCTGACAATGAACACGTCCGCATTTCGGACACGCTGGACGACGGAGCAGATCGAGGTGCGATTCGTTCTGCCTGAAGTCTGGATCTGTGCTGAAATCTGACACATCCGGTCCAGTTCTTGCCCACTCGATGCTCTTGACGCGACAACCGTCGCTCCTGTGATCCGACAGGAACTCACATCGCATGATCAAAACTCACATGAAAGATCCAACATGAGCACTCTCGACTACTTTCAGGAGGCACATTTTTCCGGAGCCACACATATCGGACAGACACGCAGTTCCAATCAGGACAATTACCTCATTGCCAACATGAGTCGACTGCTCAAAATCTGTGACAGCAGTGTGGATGCGCTGGATGGCCAGTCTGTTGTATCGAATTATCCGGGGCATCTGCTGATTCTGGCGGACGGGATGGGCGGACACGCCCATGGTGAATACGCCAGCCAGACTGCAATCCGGTACATGACCGATTATATGGCGAACCTGCTGCCGCGATTCCCGGTAAAAGATCTGATGGACGATGAAGAATTCCGGGCCGCGCTGAAGCAGGGTCCGGTGGAAATTCATCGCTTGCTTCGGAAGGAAGGGCTGGCAGATCCAGCAAGGGCGGAAATGGGCACGACGCTCACGACCGCCTATATTGCCTGGCCGGACCTTTATATTGTCCATGTCGGAGACACCCGGTGTTATCTGTTTCGTGATGGAAAACTGCAACAACTCACAACAGATCATACTGTCGCACAGTACCTCGCTGATGCAGGACAAATGACGCCTGATCGATCGAAGAACGGGAGTCTTCAGCACACGCTTTGGAATTCCGTCTCGGCCGCCCAAACGCCGCCTGAACCGCAAGTGAAGCATGAACTGCTGCAATCCGGTGATTCTGTACTTCTCTGTTCCGATGGCCTAACACGACATTTGACAACCGAGGAAATTGCGAAAATCCTCGGCTCAGAGAGTTCCGTCTCTGAAAAATCCAATCGGTTGATTGACGACACGAACCGTCGTGGTGGTCGCGACAACATTTCGGTTGTCATCGGTCACTTCGAAGGCCGCCGGTACACAAGTGACCATTCCCCGGCTTCGGAACGTACCAGGATGTTTGAGTCACTCGTTGACACAGATATCGAGGTCCCGGTTCTGAATCAGAAATGCTGCCCGTGATTCACTCGATTCGTAGGCGTGAATGAACCGTCGCTGCGTAACTCGCATGCCAAACTGGCTCCGAAGCGTGCGGATTGCAGCGCGAACCGAGATCTGTTATCCGAGACCCCCCTCCGCCGCTGCAGCCTCTCTCTCGCGCAGCATGTCTGCTGGTCCAGGATCACCGTCAGTGATGCGTGCGAATGCGATATCGAGTTCCGATTTGTCGATCGCTTCCCCGTTGACAGCCCGGATGACAGATTGCTGCAGTTGCTCCCGATCGACCGGACAAAAGACGAACTCGGCAGACGTCTTCGGATGACCGCTGGCGCATCGGTATGCCAAAGTGTCAATCTCACGTGATGAAGAAGTCCCCAAAAACGTCTCCCTCGATCAGCAAATCCTCGC
>JANNGQ010001378.1:0-3148 GCA_031403975.1 Planctomycetota bacterium | reverse complement strand
GCGACGCAAGCCCGCCACTTCCCAGGATGAAGTTGCCGATTTCCAGAGCCGGAAAATCCGGATGACTGTCGCGCATCGGAATCGTCATCGTGGCACAGTAGGCCGCGTTGGCCTTGTCCGGTGTGTTGATCTTCTGCATTTCACCCAGTTCGTTGTTGACTGACGCCCTCGGAATGCGTGCAAACTTCACGTCCGACGTCCAGCCTCTGGTGATCGAGTCAACTGCCGGTACAACTTGCTCGGGATCAAAGTCGCCCACAATCGTCAGCTCACCGACAGATGAAGCCAGCAGCCGCGAATAGATATCTTTGATTTGTTCCACAGTGACCGCTTTTGCACGATCGACCTCCTCGGTGACGGCGGGAACATAACGAGGATCATCAGGTACGTAAGGCGACACTTTGCGGGTCACTTCGCTCATCGCGATAGCCACCGGATCGGTGACTTGCTGCCTGGCCTGAGCAATCTGCTCTTCGCGGATGAGTTTCAATTCATCCGCGGGAAACGTCGGATGCCGCAGGATTTCTTCGACGATCCTCAACACCGGCACCAGGTTTTCCCGGCTGGTCTGCACGCTGACCGACAGTGCACCAGGTGTGCCGGTCACTCGCATTTGAGCCCGGTAGTTGTTCAGTTCATCGCTGATCTGCTGCCGAGTCATGTTCTCGGTACCGCGGTCCATCAACGCGGGCAGAAATTCTGCAGCGACTGCCAGTCCCTGCAGGGCTTCGAGGTTTCCGTAACGCAGATTGAGGCGAAGTGAAACCATCGAACCGCGAGTCTTCTTCGGGAGCATGGTGACCTTGATGCCGGATCCCAGTTGTGACCGCACCAGTCGGGATTCAATCTCCAGCGGTGAGGCATCGAATTCTTCGCCCCTGGCAATTTCAGTGCGGCCTTTGTAGTCACCGATCATCTCAGCGAGATTCGGAGTGGCCGGAATCGTGGCCCGTTCCGGTGCAGCGGTCGGCTCAAACACTCCCGCCGTGCGATTGTTCCGGATGAGATACTGCCTGGCGACTCGAGTCACATCATCCGCAGTGACCTTTTCAAGCCGGTCACGATAAATGAAGAACAGACGCCAGTCGCCCTGAGCCGCCCATTCACTCAGTTCAATCGCCACGGACTGGGAATTCGCGACCTGAATCTCGCGTTGCCGCAAAAGTTCCTGGCGAGCCCGATCGACTTCGTCCGCGGTGAAAGCCTTGTCCGTCGTGCCTTCAACCGATTCGATCAGATTCTGCAGAAGCGTCGAACCGTCAGTGCCCTGAGCCGACTCCGCTCCGAATATCAGCACGCCGGGATCATGCAGGGCAAACGTTGTTCCAAGCGTGCTTGCCGCCACGCGCCGCTTGACCAGCGATTCATACAGACGACCGGCCGGTTCACTGGTCAGTGCATTCGTCAGGACATCAATCGCAGCAAAGTCCGGATGACCACCGGCCGGAATGTGGTACGCGAGTCCCGCCATCGGTACGTCACCGACACGCCGCATTGTGACCAGTCGTTCGCCGTCCTGAGCCGGTTCTTCTGTATAGGTTGTGTCCAGTTCCCGAGTCGGCTTCGCGATTGCCCCGAAATGTTTCTGAGTCAGCTCCAGAGCCTTCTGAGGGTCGAACTTCCCGGCGATCACCAGCATGGCGTTGTCCGGCTGATAGAACCGCTGATAAAAGCGCCGCAGATTCTCGACGGGAACTCGCTCAATGTCCGCGCGATTGCCGATCGTCGACTGACCGTAGTTGTGCCATTCAAACGCGACCGCCATCATCCGCTGCATGAGGACTCGCTGAGGACTGTTTTCACCTCGCTCGAATTCATTGCGGACAACCGTCATTTCTGACGCCAGGTCTTCGGCTTTGATGAAACTGTTCACCATCCGGTCCGCTTCAAGTCCGATGGCGAATTCGAGGTTCTCATCACTGGCCGGCATGGTTTCATAATAATTGGTGCGATCCAGCCAGGTCGTTCCGTTGAAGTCGGCTCCGACCCGCTTGAGATCGGCCGGTATGTTCGGCCGGGTCGGCGTCCCCTTGAACACCATGTGCTCCAGCAGATGCGCCATCCCCGCTTCGCCGTAACCCTCATGCCGTGAACCCACAAACACGGTCAGATTCACCGTGACTTTGGGACTCGAAACATCCGGAAACACGAGTACCTGCAACCCGTTGTCGAGCCGGAACTCGGCCATCCCTTCCACCGCCCGAACAAACTCCGGCTGCCCGTCTGCAGCCGTCGCCGATCCCCAGGCCACACACAGGATCGCCGTAACGGTCATCAAAAACTTCATTGCATCACGCCCTGAAAGAAAGATCCAGCCGAAGACACTCGCCGAGTGAGTTTTATGCGGGAGAGCGGCTATTGCCAATTGTTGGGTTCGCCGCCGGCAAACCACAAGAGGCGATTTTGTCGCCCGTCAAAACAGCCCGAACAGTCGTTCGGCTCGGCGTATTTGTTGGCGGCGCGGGTGATTGAGATCAAATGCCGCGATCATGGCACCGCCAATTGGTGTCAAGGCGACAATGCGGAATTCTTCCCATGCAAAATGCGCCGACCAGTTGTCAAGGCGGGGATCAAAGAGACGCACGGCTGAATCTGTAGCCGGATCAATGATTTCGATGCGGTCAGATTTCTTTAAATTGCAACCCGGGCATGCCCACGCAAGATTCGCCAAATCAGTTCGTCCACCGTGCGCCGACGGGATAATGTGTTCGACGTGAAACGTCGCACCCTGCAACGACTGGTGCATTCGGCAGTATTCGCAGCGGCTGGACGCACGCTGTTCCACGTCGGCAGCAATTTGCAGCCAACTCACGCGGGCTGCTCTCCCAACAGATGCATCGCCTGGGCTCGCAGAAGAGAAAGTGATTCGCTCCAATCGACGAGGTCGGCTAACTGTTCACGTTCAGAGTCCGTCAGGAGGCCGTTGTTATTCGCGTCCATGAGATCCTGCAACTGTCGATCGGCGTGGGGCGGTAGCCGCAAATGAGCGACCGCTTCCATCAGATCCACGGGTGCTTCGATCATCACCGACATGCCGAACTCCTGATTTCTGATTTGAGAGTGAGTGGATCGAAATTCTACCATCACAGAGACCGCTTCAACAACGGGGCGTTTTCAGCATCGTATTTCCAGCAGTAAATCTCCATGA
>JANNGQ010001377.1:0-6761 GCA_031403975.1 Planctomycetota bacterium | reverse complement strand
GCAAACTCCCGGAATTCTTCAACAACGAAGCCGAACTCCGAACCCTCTGGAGCGCCCCCGACACCCGAGCGCAACTTCTGGAAGCCCTGGCAGAAAAAGGCTTCGGCCACGAACAACTCACCGAAATGCAGCGCATCATCGACGCCGACAAAAGCGACCTCTTCGACGTCCTCGCCCACGTCGCCTACGCCCTGCCCACCGTCACCCGCGAAGTCCGAGCAGCGAATGCACGGGTTCACGTCAACTCCGAATTCAACGAAAAACAACGAGCATTCCTCGACTTCGTCCTCGCCCACTACGTCAACGAAGGCGTGGAAGAACTCGACCAGAAAAAGCTTACCCCTCTGCTCCGCCTGAAATACCACAACTCCCTCCCCGACGCCGTGGCCGACCTCGGCAAACCCGAAGAAATCGGCCGAGTGTTCGCAGGGTTTCAGAAGTACCTGTACCAGCGCGGGGCGTGATCGAATGCACCGGATTGCGTTACAAACTGAGAACACCGGCGCAACGCCAGCCTTTTTCGATGCGTTGTGACAGAATACCCCTGGAAGTCGATGCAAGGTTTGAGACGACAGAGCACAGTAGTTTTGTCATCATGTTGCGTCTGTATGCGATGACTTGAATTGACCTTTGCGAGTAACGCCGGATTGTTCAAGGCCACAGTTGACACGGCATTGCGAACCTGACGCAACGCACGTGTCATTCGTCGCGAAAGGCAGCATCTCCGAAAAGCAATGGTAAGACATCAGAACTGCGCTGTCAGACATCCGATTTCTTACCCCCACATCCCCCACTTTGGGGTAAAAGTGAGTGAAAGTCGATGCAATTGAATAGGCTCAATTGCAATGCCGGGCATGGTCGAATAGATTATAAAAAGCTGGTAAACAGCCTTCAAATGTGTGCCCTGCGCAAGTGGCGAAATCGGCAGACGCGCTAGCTTCAGGAGCTAGTGGGGTAACACCCATGCAGGTTCAAGTCCTGTCTTGCGCACTTTCAACAACGTCGCATTGGTGATCCGGTGCGGCGTTTTTTATGCGCGGCGTCACCTTGTGGAAACTCTGTTCGCCGGACTCTATACCTCAGCCCGGCAGCTTCACCAAATTCGAATCGTATTCCTGATCGGGGCAACAGCCGATGAGACAAATCACAGCAATTCTGGCGTTGACGCTCATTTGTTCCGCTTCGTCAGCAGCCATGGCCGGTGACGATGACAACTGGGTCCGAATCAAACTGGATGAACGGTTTCGGTCTGAGGGCGTGGCGGCGGCTGATGTCAATAACGACGGGGCTCCGGATGTCATCGCCGGGGATCTGTGGTATGAGGCTCCCGCGATCGGCTCGGCCGGACATGCGGACGGCACTGCCTGGAAGCTGCACGAAATCCGGATGCCGGGCGAATTCGTCGCGGGAATCGGATACAGCAACAGTTTTGCCAATTTTGCTCACGACATGAACGGCGACGGCCTGACAGATGCCGTCATTATCGGTTTCCCCGGCGATCCGTTTCACTGGTATCAGAACCCCGGCGCGGGACAGGAAACGCATTGGCAGCAGCACTTGCTGTGGACCAGCGCATGTAATGAATCGCCCGAGTTCGAAGATCTGAACGGAGACGGAATCAGGGAAATCATTATCGGATCTCAACCCGAAGCTCAAATGGGCTACAACATGATTCCGTCGCCAGACAACGCTGCCGGGAAGTTCGAATTCTACGCCGTCAGCGAGCCTGGCGACCCCAACGAAAATGGCACGTTCAAGTATTATCACGGACTGGGCGCCGGCGACATGAACGGCGATGGGCACCGGGACATTCTGATCGGCCACGGCTGGTGGCAGAATCCGGGAGCGATCCGCGGTGATAAGCCCTGGATGTTTCATCCGGTTCGAATCAAAACTGCGAACGGTGAAAGTCCGTTTCCCGCGGCTGCGAATCTCTACGCCGACGACCTGGACAGCGACGGGGACATGGACATTTTCCTCAGTTCGGCTCATGACTACGGCGTGTGGTGGGCCGAGAACACGGGTGAAGGCCCCTGGACACTGCATGAGATCGACAAGTCGCATTCACAGACGCATGCGGTCGAGACGGTTGATGTCAACGGAGACGGTCAGCTCGATTATGTCACCGGGAAGCGTTTCTTTGCCCACAACGGCGCCGATCCTGGTGCGCACGAACCGGTGTACATGTACTGGTACGAAGTCGTCCGGGCGAAAGGTCAACCTCCGCAGTTCACGGCTCACAGAATTACAGCGGGCCTGGGGACAGGCGTGGGCACACAGTTTGAAGTTTTCGACATGAATCAGGACAAAAAGCCGGACATCGTGCTGTCGAACAAGAAAGGCGTCAACGTGCTGCTGCAGAAGTAGTACGTCAATACACCGCCACCGGGCTTGGGGACTGTCGGTTTAGTGGCGATTCCTTGTGGGGCAGGCTTCCAGCCTGCCTGGACGTGAAGAATCACCAGGGTTTTTGAATTCACAAGACAGGCTGGAAGCCTGTCCCACTTTTAAAACGACAGAACCGACAATTTCCATGAGGTACAACCACGTCTGCATTGAGGCTGTCGCTCACACCTTGCCGCAGTGTGTGATCACGTCGGACGAAATTGAACGACAGCTGGCCCCGGTTTACGAACGGCTGGGGCTTCCTGTCGGCCGATTGGAGCTGATGACCGGAATCCGCGAGCGACGATGGTTCGAACCGGGCACTTTGCCGGGGACCATCAGTATTCAGACTGCGGCAGCCGCACTCGAACGGTCGGGACTGGATCGCCGTTGTTTCGGTGCGTTGATTCATGGTTCCGTCTGTCGTGATCGGATGGAACCGGCGACCGCCGCGGGAGTTCATGCGGGAGTGGGATTGCCGGATGATGCGCTGGTGCTGGATGTCAGCAATGCGTGTCTTGGTCTGCTGAACGGGATACTGATCATCGCCGATCAGATTGAGCTCGGGCGGATTCGTGCCGGCATCGTGGTCGGGACAGAAACCGGTCGCGATCTGGTCGAAGGAACGATTGCAGGCCTGCTCAGCGATCAGAAACTGACTCGGCAGACCATCAAACCGGCTTTTGCATCACTGACGATCGGTTCGGGATCTGCAGCGATTGTGCTTTGCGACAAACGATTGAGCAAGACCGGCCATCGCCTGCTGGGGGGAGCGTTTCTCTCGGACTCGTCCGGCCATGGGCTTTGTGCAGGCGGTGTGGAGTCGGCTCGGTACGGCGACGACCGGCCCCGCATGGATACGGATTCCGAGGCCCTGCTGCATGCAGGAATTGCGTTGGCTCAGAGGACCTGGACGAAGGCCAAAGGGTCGCTGCACTGGACGAATGAGGACGTTGACCGAGTCTTCTCGCATCAGGTCGGCAAGCAACATCGCTCACTGCTGATGGAGCGACTGCAACTGAACCCGGCGCTCGATTTTCCGACAGTGGAGTTTCTCGGCAATACAGGTGCAGCCGCACTTCCGATGGCGCTGTCGATGGGGCTGGAACAGGAACCACCGAAACCCGGGACTCGCTGTGCATTGCTGGGAATCGGCAGCGGCCTGAATTCCGTGATGCTGGGTATCCGTTGCGGCGCGCATTCCGCGTGATCAGCGATCAGGGAATGGGTTCGTAGCCGGAGTCGTGAGGCTTCGGAGTCATCCGGTCACCCCCGAATTCTCACGAATCCGGCTACAAAAGTCCTTCACGGCACTGCGATCAACTTCAGCAGTTCTGCTGCCTTACTCCGGACATCGGCCGCGAAGAAGTCGGCCGCCAGCGTTTCAGTGACGGATTTCAGCTCGGACTTTTGAGTCTCGTTGAGGAAAGGCCAGAGATCAGTAACGGCCCTCAGACAGTTACGGACGACCTGCGGCTGTTCAACCTCATAATTGCTTTCGGCAGTCCGCTGTTCTTCGGGTGTCTTTTGACTGACAGTGCGGTGGTCGAACGGTCTGAGGGAATCATTCAGCAGCTGAACCAGGGTCGGAACACAGTCCGTTTCACCGTTCCTGGCCAGTCCGAGAGCAGCATTGGCCTGAACGAACGGATCGCCGTCCAGCAGCATCACTTTCAGTTGCGCAAGCGCGTCAGGGCCGCTGACATTGGCCAGCGCATAGGCGGCCAGATGACGGATGACAGCCACAGGATCCTGCGCGGCTCGCCGGAGTTGCTCCAGGACGGCTGGATCGACAATTGTTGGTGACGTCAAAGGCAGGTGTCGTTCGGAAAGAGGAGTGATCGGTTGACCGTCGGTCGCATGGTAACCAGTTGCCTCGTCAAAATGACGACCTGCGATCGTGGCCACGGACATCAATGCACTTTTGCGAACTTCCAGGTTGTGCGTGTCCCGGACGGCCTCCGCCAGGGCGGGCAGGGTCTTTTCGTCGGCCTGAAGTGCGCCCAGCATCCTGGCCAGAAACTCCTGATGCGTGATGTCCTCTTCCGACGGAGTTGAAGAGGCAAGGGACTTCTGAAAAATGTCGGTCAATGAATCGACCACTGCCGGCTGCCTCGCCAGCGGTTCTCGATCAGTCGGCGCGGTAAGTTCCTCATTTCGCAGGAGTTGCGCAAGTCCCAGGGCGGCTCGCCAGCGCCGGTGCTCGTTACTGCTGCCGAGTTCCGCCACCAGTTGTTCCGAGTCGCTCTCTGAGTCCGCCAGTTTGCCGAACAATGCCCAAATTGCCACGACCGCCATGACAATCAGAGCGGGGATCAGAAAGAGCTGCACGATGTAGCCGGCAGACGGCGGAGTTACCGGAGGCAATTCCTCGGGTCGAACTCCGGCAGAAGACGAAGCACTTGGGTTTAGAGGCCGCTCAGGTCCGACGGACATCTCGACTGGTTCCAGAATGAAAAGGGGGGATCAGGACTATCCGTCGCAAAATACACGCACCGCGGTTGTGGATCATACGCCTGCCCGATGGCTTTTTCAGTTGAACGCCATTGAGACACTGGATTTCGGGAATCTACAACTCGCCGCAAACTGCCTGTTTATCCGATTCTGACGCATAAACTGTGAAAAACTGAACTTTCAATCTGAGAAAGACCAAGCGACGACCATCGGACGGCTGCGGTTGGTTGGCTCGCCCACTTTGCTTCCCTATGATTCCCGGCTCGCGTAGCCGCGGTGACTGGAAGGGTCCGGCGGCGTTCCGACGATGAACACCATTTGAGTTTTTCCGGAGTCACACGAAGGATGGCTGATCAGAAGGCGACAAACGTTACATGGCATGCCCATACAGTCACTCGCGAGAATCGACAGAAGCTGAACGGACATCGCGGTGCGGTGCTGTGGTTTACGGGGCTGAGCGGTTGCGGGAAGAGCACAATCGCCAACGCGGTGGATCAGTTGCTTCACGAGCGGGGTGTGCATACCTTTGTGCTGGATGGCGACAACATCCGCAAGGGGCTGAACAAGAATCTTGGTTTTTCACCGGACGACCGCACCGAAAACATTCGTCGGATTGGTGAGGTCTCCAAACTGTTCGCCGATGCAGCCACCATCGTTTCCACGGCCTTTATCTCGCCGTACAAGTCTGACCGGGACATGGTTCGGGCTTTGTTTCCTCAGGGCGAATTCATCGAAGTCATGGTTCAGGCGAGCTTGGAAACCTGCGAATCGCGGGATCCAAAGGGGCTGTACAAGAAAGCAAGGGCTGGAGAAATCAAGGATTTTACAGGGATCAGTGCTCCTTACGAGGCTCCGTTGAATCCGGAGATCGTTCTCGATTCCGACAGCAAAGGGATCGAGGAACTGGCAAAGGAAGTGATTGCCTATCTGCAGGGCAAGGGCATTTTGGGGGGTATTTAGCCGTCAGGCAGGCACCGCGTCTGCCCTGATTCCCGGAGTATTCTCAGGCAATTCGCCTGGACTGCGATCAAACTGGAAGGATTCTGCATATGGTCTCCGTAAGTGCTCTGATGGTTTTGTCCTCATTGTCGCTGTCGGCCTGGGAAATGAACAACACTGAAAGCGCCGGAATGGAGCCCGGCCACGCGGAAACGGAAACCGCGTCGGACATGAGCCACGCAGGAAAATGGCTGCAATCCTACAGCGACGCTCAAAACGCATCACTCAAGGACGGACTTCCCATCATTCTGCATTTCGAAGCAGACTGGTGTGGTGCCTGCCGACAGATGGATGCTTCTGTGTTGAATCACGAATCTGTGCTCGCGCGATTGGGACGTTCGATCATTGGTGTCCGGATTAACGCGGACCGAGATCCGGCTTTGATTTCTCAATTCGGAGTCTCTTCGCTGCCAACCGAGATTGTGGTCGGGGACGACGGGAAAGAGTTAGCACGGTATGTTGGCGGCACATCGCTGACAGAGTACACGACTCGTCTGGAGAAGACTGCCTCAGAATCGCCTGTGGAGTCCCTTGCGAACGACGACCCGTTACTTTCGGAAGAGGACAATCTGCGGTCTTGCCTGCTCCTCAAGCGTGAAGGTAACGTGATCGGCCTGGGTGGCTATTCACCGGTTGCGATGCAACGGGAAAAGAAATGGCTGAAAGGCGGAGAGGACTTCATCGGGTCGTACCTCGGCGTCGACTATTTCTTTCAGTCGGCGGAAGAGCGTGAAATGTTCTTTGCCGGGCCGGAACAGTATATCCCGCGTCTGCATGGTTGTGATCCCGTTGAACTGCAGCGGCAGAATCGGGCGGAAGCCGGCGCAATTGAACTGGGAGCTTTTTACAAGGGTCGGCTGTTCTTTTTCATGAGCGAAGCCAATCGTCGGAGATTCACAAACAACCCGACGTGGTATGCAGAC
>JANNGQ010001376.1:0-1936 GCA_031403975.1 Planctomycetota bacterium | reverse complement strand
CCCGTTCCGCCATGTGTCAGCCGTCTTCTTTGCGAACTCCTCGATCGTCATTCCGCTGCGCTGTGCTTCCTGCAGATCAACCCACGGCTGAAAATCCTGCGGCAGCAGACCGGGAAACGCCAGCATCAGATTGCCGAGGTCGCCTTTGGGATCGATGCAGATTGCCGGTATGCCGTCGATCGCGGCTTCCTCCAGCAGCGACAGGCACAATCCCGTCTTGCCGCTGCCCGTCATTCCGACGCAGACAGCGTGAGTTGTCAGGTCCCTGGAGTCGTACATCACAAGCTGGTCGGGCGACGTAACTCCCGTCTGCAGGTCATGCGATTTACCAAGATAAAACTGGCCGAGCTTTTCAAAGTCTGTCATAGCGTCTGCTGTTCGTTCCGGGATTGAACGTGAATCGGCAACTCCCGAAGTCTGGATGATCACCGCTCATTCGACAACAAGGTGGATCGTCATCGTCGGTGGCGGCGAACAGAAGGGTGAAACTCGAAGGAAGGAACCAGTCGTCAACGACCAGCTTGTGCAAGACATAGGCTTGTCAGGGCGGCGTTTGATGACTACGGGACCGCAACCCTTTGTGCCTGCAGATTCGGCGATCCGCTGATTTCGACGAAGTCGCAGGACATGTTCTGTCGCTGCGAAATCTGGTACTCTTAGTTGTCCGCGACTGTGCAGTCGCTCATGGAACAGATCAGCAGCGTGACCACATTCATCGGCAATCCGTCCGGTTATTTTTGCAGGGGTATCGCAATGCAGATGACTCAGCTCGATCAGCTCAGACAGTTCACCACAGTCGTGGCGGACACCGGGGATTTTGAGTCGATGAAGCAGTATCTGCCTCAGGATGCCACGACGAATCCGTCGCTGATTCTTGCGGCGGCTTCGAAGCCGGAATATGTCCATCTCGTCAACAAGGCGGTCGCGGATCGGAAGAACTCGGGGCTCACGGGAGCGAAGCGGGTCGAGGACGTCATCGACCATGTGCTCGTCAATTTCGGGCTGGAGATTCTGAAGATCGTCCCCGGCCGAGTCTCGACCGAGACCGACGCCCGCCTTTCGTTCGACACGATCGGGACGCTGGCGAAGGCCAGGCAGCTGATTGCGATCTATGAAGCACGCGGTATCCGGCGCGAGAGGATACTGATCAAGATCGCTTCGACGTGGGAGGGGATTCGTGCGGCAGAAATCCTCGAACGCGAGGGAATTCACTGCAA
Organism: Planctomycetota bacterium; assembly: GCA_031403975.1. Lineage (GTDB taxonomy): Bacteria > Planctomycetota > Planctomycetia > Planctomycetales > Planctomycetaceae > SXXK01. The sequence continues at coordinate 719 of JANNGQ010001376.1, read as the reverse complement.
TCTGACGTTGCTGTTTTCGTTCGCACAGGCCGTGGCCTGTGCCGAAGCCGGTGTGCAGCTCATCTCGCCGTTCGTAGGAAGAATCATGGACTGGTACAAGACTGCGAACAAGCGCGACTATGTCGGCGCGGAAGACCCCGGAGTCGTGTCGGTGACTCAGATTTACAACTACTACAAACACTTCGGCCACAAGACAGAGGTGATGGGAGCCAGCTTCCGCAACAAAGGTGAGATCGCCGAACTTGCGGGCTGCGACCTGCTCACGATCAGCCCCGCGCTGTTGGGAGAACTTGCTGCATCGCACGAACCCCTGACAAAAAAACTCGATGCCGCTGCGGCCAGGTTGCTGCCGCTCGAGAGAGTGACATTCGACGAAAAAACTTTCCGCTTCCAGGTCAATGACGATGCAATGGCGACTGAAAAGACTGCAGAAGGCATCCGTAAGTTTTCCGCAGACATCGTGAAGCTGGAACAGTTGATTGCAACGAAGGCCGGCTGACGTCCTTTCGCCATGAATCAAATCACGCGGGATCTGAATCGTCGACTTGATCGACTTGATCAACGTTCAATTCAGTCACGGGCGGAACCGTTGGCAATTGCTGGATTTGCAATGCAGAGATCTTCGCCGCTTCCTCATCAATCACGTCCCCCGGAATCACCGCACACGACACGAGTGTGTCGCCTTCGTCGAGGCGGATGATGCGGACACCCTGCGTGTT
>JANNGQ010001375.1:0-2571 GCA_031403975.1 Planctomycetota bacterium | reverse complement strand
GACATCTTTCCATTTTTTATCAATATAGTACCAGTGTAGCCTGTATAAAGCAAATAACATGAAAAAAGCAATGAGCTTTAGTAAAATTAAACGATCATATAACGACAGCATAACACAATGGAGTTTAGAATTAGGAAGTGTTTTACCGGCTCCAGCTATGAACAGAATCCTTGAGATTCCAAAACCAGCTTGCATCGCCATTGTTGAATTGATCCCCACTGCTCGGCAGCGAGGCCGGCTGTGAATGCTCCCCCCCGGAGGATCAGCCTGTGAGGAAGTGAGAATCTCCCTGGCCCGGACGTTCAGTCGTGCGTGCATTCTATTCGATACGCCAGGATTCGACACGACGTACAGGGGGAGTCGTCTGCAGAAATGTCAAAGACGTCGACAGCCGACAATCGGTTCTCTCAGGATCCAGCGCGTGGCGGAAGACGACGAAGCCGCCGTCCGTTAGAGTCAGATGACCGCATTCCTGATCGGCCTCGGCCGAGTTGAGTTCTCCTTGCCGCATCCGGAAGCTGCAGTCCTGACAGAAACCTCTGCCATGATTTCGTGCCCTGATGTCCGTAAAGACATGATCCGCAAGCATTACAATGTTTCGACGATCTTCTATCGCGTCTTGTGGGGGCAGCACATTCATCATGGACTGTGGTCCGGGAATGAGTCGCCGAAAGTCGCCGCTCGGCAGCTCACCGAGCAGTTGATTCTGGAGGCCGGTATTCGGAACGGCGATCGAGTTGTCGACATCGGCTGCGGCATGGGTGGCTCGTCGATGCATCTCGCCCGAAAGCACAACTGCAAGGTGACCGGAGTCACGATCAGCTCCTTTCAGAAGCGATGGGCCACCTGGTCATCACGACTTGCCGGAACATCCGGTTCGACGGAGTTTCTCTGTGAGGATGCAGAGAAGTCGGAGTTCCCCGTGCGCAGTTTTGATGTGGCGTGGAGCGTCGAATGCACCGAGCATCTGTTCGATAAACCAGCATTCTTTCAGAAGATGACGTCGTGGCTGCGGCCCGGCGGAAGAGTCGCGATCTGTGCCTGGCTGGCGGGTGATGCCCCGCTGTCGGAGTCTCAGCAGAAGCTGGTCTACGATGTCTGTGAAGGCTTCTTCTGTCCATCGCTTGGATCAGAAGCGGACTATGTCAGTTGGCTGACAGCAGCAGGTCTTAAAATGCATCGGGTACATGACTGGACAAGTCGCGTATCCCGGACCTGGCAGGTCTGTCGTGACCGAGTCAACCGGTTTGGAATACGGAGGGTCGCGTCCTGGATCGATCCCGGGCAGATCATTTTCATTGACCGGTTTCAGACTCTGCTGGATGCCTACACGACAGGCGCGATGAAATATGGATGCTTCATTGCCGAGAAGGTGACGTCGGAAACCGGCCGCTGGCCTGCGGCGGCTGATGCCGCAAGTGGATGAGCTTCAGCAGCTGACTTTGGTCCATGCCGCCGGAGCCGTGCAGCTGTCGGTTCCGTCGTTGCCGTCGACACTGCCGAGCTGCGTGAAGGCTGGATCGATGGCGATCAGGTCATCGCCGCTCAGAGCACTGATGAAGAATTCATCGGTTGCATCCATCGTGATCGTCTCTTGCTCAAGGACACTGACCAAACCGCGGGGCTTGCGTTTAAAGACGGCACTCGTCGCCGAGATTCGCTGCAGTTGCAGATCTTCGGCGTTGTTCGTGCCTTCCAGAACGATCAGGTCGACGCCAAGCCCGCCGTCAAAGGAATCGTTGCCGGATCCGCCGTCCATGAGGTCGTTGTTATCGCCGCCTTCCATGATGTCGTTGCCATCGTCGCCGAACAGGATGTCGTTCCCAGTGCCGCCGTTGACACGGTCGTTGCCGTTGCCGCCTCGGACTTCGTCATTTCCTGCCTGACCGAACAGAAAATCATCATCGTCGCCGCCGAACAGCCGATCCAGCCCGGCAGATCCATCCAGCGTGTCCGAGCCGGCTTCGCCAGAGAGTTGATCGTTGCCGTCCTGTCCGAAGACCGTATCATCGCCATCACCGCCCCAGGCACGGTCGTTCCCGATTCCGCCGAACAGCAGATCGTTTCCGAAGCCGCCGCGAAGGAGGTCATTTCCAGCCGCTCCGTCCAGGCTGGCATCACCGGAAAATCCGACAGAAGAGATGTTGTTGTTGCCCGCTCCGCCGGTGAGAGTCGCCTTCTCAATATCATCGTGCTGAATGCGGCCCCCGGCACTGCTCACCAGTCGCGTGTCGTTCAGATTCCAGTGCGCGTCGCCGGTCGCGGTCAGGCGATCAACGCCGCCAGCGCCCAGATACCAGAACGCTCCGCCAGGGACAGGCAATGCGAGACTCGGGCTGTTGATCGTCAGCGTGTCGTTACCTCGGCCTGTTCGCACAAAGAGATTCTGCAGTCCTGTTGAATTCAGTCCGTTCGCACTGATCGTGATGCTGTCGTTGAATGTACTGTTGAATTGTGAGGCACCTGTATCGATCGTCACATTGGGAACGCTGCCGAACCTGATCGGTGTGATTGCACTATTACCAGAACGGTCGATCAACTTTGTCATTACGTCACCCCCTTATCCCAATG
>JANNGQ010001374.1:0-2803 GCA_031403975.1 Planctomycetota bacterium | reverse complement strand
GGACTTCGCGGGAGAATTCCGAGCGGGTGCGGCAATTCTTTGCAGTTGTCCACCAGCCTGTTCAGCTATGATTCGGCGTACGCAGAAATCTGCACTGCATCAGCGCGGCGAGATTACCTATGACCCAGCGCTGTCCAATGCCCGCGAACCGTCGCACATTCAGCACAGACCGGCACCGAGTCAGCCGAGCGCGTAGCCGGGTTGGCCGACACACCCGATCGTCGCCGTGAAACACACGATTACACCTGCGGAGAAAGCCGTGCGACTGCTGCATCGGTCGTCGTGCGGCGGTCATGATCGGCCTTGTTGAGGGCCTTCAGATACGCATGGGCAGAAGCTTCGATGATATCCGTACTGACGCCCTTGCCCTGATAGTGACGACCGGAAACATTAATCGTCACTCGAACTTCGCCCTGAGCGTCCTTTCCTTCTGACACGCTCCGGACGTCGAATTCTTCCAGCAGCGCGGACAATTCCACGATGCGTTCCATCGCCTTGAAAACGGCATCGATCGGTCCGTCGCCGATCGCCGCATCGCACAGGACCGGCTGATCCTCACACTGCAGTTCCAGAGTCGCCGTAGGGATGGCGGACGAACCGGCGGACGTATGAAAACTGACGAGCTTCCAACGCTCGACGGTGTCACTCAGGCGATTTTCCACCAGGGCCAGAATGTCCGAGTCATAAATCTCTTTCTTCTTATCGGCCAGTGCAATGAAGTCATCGAATGCATTCTGAATCGCCGAATCATCGAGCGCAAAACCGAGCTGAATTACCCGGTCCCGAAATGCGTGTCGGCCGCTGTGCTTGCCGAGTACCAGATTCTGGCCGATGTAACCGACGTCCTCAGGCCGCATGATTTCGTAGGTGGAGCGTTCCTGAAGCATTCCGTGCTGATGAATACCGGCCTCATGGGCGAATGCATTCTGTCCGACGATCGCTTTGTTCCGCTGGACTTTCATTCCCGTGATTGTGGAAACGAGGTGACTGATCGGAAACAGCCGCTGAGTGTTGATTCTTGTATGGACACCGTAGTAGTCGGCTCGGGTACGGATGGCCATCACGACTTCTTCCAGAGCCGCGTTGCCCGCCCGTTCTCCGAGCCCGTTGATCGTGCATTCGATCTGCCGGGCACCGGCCTCCACAGCCGCCAGACTGTTCGCCACGGCCAGACCAAGGTCATCATGGCAATGCGCACTGATAACGGCCTTCGCGATGTTCGGGACGTTCTGCTTCAGGTACGAGATGACTTTGAAGTAATGGTTCGGCGTCGCATAACCGACCGTGTCCGGGATGTTCACGGTTGTGGCACCCGCGGCGATGGTCTTTTCGACGACCTCGCAGAGAAAATCCAGTTCCGTCCGGGCTGCGTCTTCCGGAGAAAACTCAATGTCGTCACAAAACTCCTTTGCTGATTTCACCGAACTGACGGCCCGCTCAATAATCTGCTTCTTATCCATCCGGAGCTTGAATTCGCGATGAATCGCGCTCGTGGCCAGAAACACATGAATGCGGCGTTCTTGTGCCGATTCCAGAGCCGCCTTGGCTCGGCTGATGTCATCCTCCCGGCAGCGAGCCAGCCCGCAGATTGTCGTTCGGTCGCCGAATTTCGCCGCGATCTGCGACACCGCTTCAAAATCTCCCGGCGACGCGATGGGAAATCCAGCCTCGATCACGTCAACACCGAGCTCCACCAGTGCCCGCGCAACTTCCAGCTTTTCGCGAGTGTTCATACTGCAGCCGGGAGACTGCTCGCCGTCGCGCAATGTCGTATCGAAAATAATGATCTGGTCACCGGTCATGAGAAGTTTCTCCGTTCGTTTCACTCAACAAAAAAAGCCCTGAGGGGTCACCTCAGGGCTGGATAGTCATCAGACTGCGTGCGTACCTGAGGCGGGCTTCATAAATGAAGCAGTAGAAGGCTCAGGCTCAGCAAGAGGTTGTTCATTCTTGATTCTCTGTCGTCAGAAACACGCAGGAGACAAACGATGTCGCCGGGAAGCGAGACAATAACAATCGGCGCAAGGTTCGGTCGCACTATGCACGAAAGATTACAGAATTCAGACCAGTTGGTCAACGGTGGATCTCACGCCTTTGGGGTACCGGGGACAGTCGCGAGTTTATACGTCTCGCAGTCGTCGCTGTTACTAACCCGATCGTCGTCAGCATCAGCTGATCTGTCGGCTGCAGCGGTGTGCTCGCAAACTTTGTCAGCCGCTCTCGAGTCAGCTCGATCTCGCGCTCGCAAAGTCCCTTCTCCCCCGTCTCGGGGGAGAAGGTGGTCCCGGCGCGCCGGGAATGAGGCGGTTCGCTGGCTCTTAATTGCGAATAACGCCGGGAAACATTGATTTGTCACAAAATGAGAATTTATGCCAAACACAGATTGCAGTCCCATTGAGCGACGCTAATGTGTTGGGGTGAGTGTAAGAGACGCATTAAGGTGCCTTCTCCAACACTTGACAGTTTTCGGACGACTGAATAGAGCGCACGCCGACGGGTGCTGGCGGGCGCGATACTGAGTAAGCCGACGTGGTGAAATCCTTTAGAGGGTTCCGCCACGTCGGCTTTTTTCGTTGCCGTGGCGTGCGCAGCATCCTCGGGCGCGTCATCAACGTAGTGGCCTTCGCAATCCGCAGGGCATCAATCCTCCTTGTTCAGAGCATCCGATGCCGGCGACCAGAATAGGTTTCCGCGTTTTCACAGTGTTACGCCTGTGCCACTCACGAAAATCCTTGCTCATTTAATTGATTAAAGTAGTAGAGGAAAGACGTCTCCAAACAGTGTTTGGAGGTTGTGATGAGTG
>JANNGQ010001373.1:0-5334 GCA_031403975.1 Planctomycetota bacterium | reverse complement strand
GAACCTGCTGGTGAACGGCGTATCGGGTATCGCGGTAGGTATGTCTACCAACATCTTGCCGCATAACCTGGGCACGGGTACGGTAATCACAGTCGTCACAGTGATCGTTTCGGGGCTGACGCACTTCGATTCCTCGTTGCTCACGCTTCCGCCAGATGCATTCACGATCGACGGCAAATGGGTCAGCGGCCTGGGAGCGGCGATGCTGATCGCGATCTATGACTACCTTGGCTACTACAACATCTGCCATGTCGGTGAAGAAGTGCGTGATCCCGGGAAGACAATTCCCCGGGCCGTGATCACATCGGTCGTCGTCGTCGCGGCCGTGTATCTGACCATGAACCTTGCCATCATCGCCGTGGTGCCCTGGGAACTGGCGATGGAATCGAAGCAGATCGCTTCGCTGTTTATGGAGACGCTCTACGGTCGGCAGGTCGCCGTGATTTTCACCGGACTGATTCTGTGGACGGTGCTCGCGTGCATGTTTGCAATCACGCTTGGCTATTCCCGGATTCCCTTCGCGGCAGCACTCAACGGGGATTTTCTGAAAGTCTTCGCCCGAGTTCATCCGACAAAAAAATATCCGACTGTCTCGCTTTGGGTGCTCGGGATTCTGACAGCCGCGTTTTGTTATCTGCCGCTTCAGACCGTCATCGAAACGGCGGTGACCGTTCGGATTCTGGTGCAGTTCGTGGCTCAGATCGCGGCGCTGCATGTGTTGCGAACAACACGACCGGATGTCTTCATGCCGTTCCGGATGTGGCTTTACCCGTTGCCAAGTCTTATCGCGCTGGTCGGATGGCTTTTCGTGCTGGGCACGACGAAAGTCGAATTGCTCTGGGGCGTTGCCGCTGTCATCACCAGCGGTGTGGTCGTCTTCCACTTATTCGTGGCCAGACCGCATCAGACCGGAGACTGAGCTGCAGGGATCGGTAATCCTGAACACCACGGGTGGCGTCAGACAGGCCGCACAAATCTCAACCGTTCGCCCTCACCGGTTTCAACAGTGTCCAACGTACGATTTGCAATCCGCGGAGCGGTTTCTGTTCCCACAAGAAGCAGGGACCGGCCTCGCTGGCCAAACACAACGTCGCCCTTCTGTTCGGTGTCGGTACGGAACTGCACGAGTCCGTCCTTGACTGTGATACGAACGGCCGTGCCTTCCGGCTGACGCTTCAGTTTCCGTTTCAGCCTTGAGTACGCAGTCGCAGTAATCGTAAACATCGAATACCTCCATTTATCAACAGCATTCCGCAACACAACTTCCGTCCGATGGCAGGTGTACTTTCACACCCACGACCACCGCCGACATCTGCACGAACGCAAATCCACATAGTGAACCGGAATTGCAATCGGTCAAGAGTCACACATTTCACATTTTAACCGCCTGCAGCGCCCAAATGCACGGCGCATGCCGGATTCCGTCATCCGATAACGGGAGGTTTCCGACAAAGATCGGAGTTAATCAGTCAGTTGTCGCCCTGCAGGGCAGTAGAAAATGCTGACGCAGGCGACAACTTCCGCGACGACCGATGACCGATGATCACGCTCGTTCGAACACACCGCAGGCCACATGACCGCCGAAGCCGAGCGACAGCTTCGCGGCGCGCTGCAGGGACGGCATGGACTCAGCACGCGAACTCAGCGGAATCCGGCAATTCGGATCCAGTGACTGCAGATTCGCGGTGCCGGGGATTTGCCGATAATCCAGCGAGAGGATTGACAGCGCGGTTTCCACGCTGCCGGCAGCGCCCAGCAGATGCCCGAGTGCACCTTTGACTCCGAAGCACGGCGGAGTCGCTGCGAGTCCGAAGTACAAGCGGACGCCGCGGGCTTCTGCGAGATCATTCGGCACGGTTCCTGTGCCATGCAGGCCGATGACGTCTGGCGGCCGCGAGTCTTCAGGAATTGTGCGTCTCAGGAGCTCAGCAATAACGGTGCCGCCGGTATCGATCTGAGTCAATCCGGTTGGATCGTTGAGCCAGCCTCCTGCCATGACCTGTGCACGTGGCCTTGCGTGTCGTGAGTCGGCGTGGCGGCGCGATTCGAGAATCATCACGGCCGCTCCTTCGCCGACGACGAAACCATCACGCGATACATCAAACGGGCGACAGGCAGAGGCTGCCTCAGAATGCCGTGACGTGACTCGCAGGCGATGAAATGACGCCAGCACAGAAGCTCTGAGTGCTGCATCAGCACTTCCGACAAGACAGACATCGCAGAGTCCGGCATGAATCATTGCGGCACCCTGCAGCACGGCGATCAGCCCCGTCGCGCAGGCGGCCACGGGGCAGTTCGCGGCAACCATCGCTCCGGTGACCGCCGCCAAGGCTCGCGTTGCGCTGTCCGCATAGAACGCATGGGACCAGTGCTGCTCGAACTGATCATCCGGGAATCTGCTGCGTCCTTCGCCTCCAGCGTCGTGCAGGCGGTCATCAATCGGTTCCGCTGGCCGCCGCACTCCTGTCCGTCTCTTCCGGAGTGATTCCGACAGCCGCTCGGCGGTTCTCATCCCGCCCTTGCTGCTGCCGAAGACGACGGCCGTTCGTTCCGGATGTCGAGCCACCAACGGCAACATCGCCTGCTGCAGCGCTTCTTCGAGTGCCAGCAGCGACATGGAAATCAGCGGTTCAGAAGTCCAGGCGGCTGCGATCTCCGGGCTGAATCTTTTGAGTAGTGGTGATGCGCGGATCCGGCGATTCACTTCGGCTTGATCAACCGGGGCTCCGATGATCTGCAGCCCCGGCATTTTAGTCAGTTCATCAAAATGATCGATGTCGCTGCGAGTGAGTTCGCGACCGGCCCGCTCACCTGCCAGCAGTCGGTGCCATGTTGCATCAGCGGAGCATCCCAGAGGCGTGACCAGCCCAACGCCGGTCACAAACACGTCTCGGCTGCAGTCGGAATTTGAAAACGAGAGCACGAGGAGATCCAGGCGGCAGGCAACGCCGTGAAGGATGTTTGTAGCCGGATTCCTGAGAATTCGGGGGTCGCAGCATGACTCCGAAGTCTCATGACTCCGGCTACGTACCCGTTCCCACAACTCTCATTTCTGAAAACGCTTCACGACGGGCAGGAATAGTCATTCTGCCGTGCTGCGCCGCTTTCGACCGATCACATAGGACCGGCGCAGAAATAACTGTCGTCTTCTGGACGTGGAGCATCCCGGCGCGCCGGGATGCTTGGCACGATGGAATCGTGCCCCACTTGTTTCTGTCCCTGTTCTTAATCAGCGACTGGCCTCCGAGGATTCTTCCAGTGACCGGACGGATCAGTGCCCCGGATCACGACTCCTTTCTCATTCCACTGCATTCCCGCCCGGACGTGAGTCGCCGCATAGCGCAGAGTCAGTCCGCAGCGGCGGCGAGTCGACAAGTTGGCGTCGGAACCATGCAGCAGCAGATCGTTGTGAATCGATGCCTGCCCGGCTTTGAGATCATCCACGACAATCCGCGTCCCGTAGGATTCTGCATCTTCAACGGTCTGATCGAGCACATTGTGTTCCTCGGGACTGCTCTTCCGGTACGTCAGGTGGCCGGAATGATGAGACCCTGCGACAAATCTCATGCAGCCGTTTTCAGGATCCGCGTCGTCGATCGCCAGCCAGACCGTCACAGCATGCGACGGCGTCAATGGCCAGTAGCTGGCGTCCTGATGCCACGCTACGGCACGACCGTCCCCCGGCATCTTGCAGAAAAAGTGAGATCCCCAGGCCACGACATCATCACCCAGCAGGTCTGCCACACAATCGATGATCCGGACGTTCGTCAGTATGTCATACACGCGACCGTACTTCATGTGGGCCGTGCTGATCGAGTAACTGTTTCCGCCGGCAGCGATGGTTTTCTCCAGCAACCGGTCGAAGTAATGCCGGATCTCCAGGATTTCGTCCGGCGGATATATGTCAACTGGCCGGATGAATCCGTCCCTGTTGTAACCTTCGATCTGTGACCCTGTCAGAGTCCTGGCCCGCACCGGATCCGCCGGATGAAACGTCAGATTGCGTTTGAGTGAATCCAGTTCGGAGTCGCTGGGGATGACTTTGAAGTCTTTGGTCGCGGACATGAAACTCGCCTTCGTCGGGACGGAATCGGCCGTGAGGATCGGTTCTCGAATCAGCAGGGCTGAAGAATACGGCGAAGCTGCCTTGAGTTCCACCGCATGTGACCGTGGGCAGGCAGCGATCCTGAACCGACGGATTGAGCGAGCTCCAGATATCAAACAACGCCCGTGAATTCGCCGTCAGGATCGCCTATAGTTCCCGATTGAAGACGCCGAACCTGCTCCATTCAGAAAGATCTGCTGTGCAACGACCTCACGGACATTCCGCTCCGCTGCCCGAACCAAGCGTGCTTATGAAAGAAGGCTGGCACTGTCTGCATATTTACTACCGAGTCGACCAGGCGTCGCTGATGGCGCTGGACCCGGCGGAACGGACTCACGGTCGCGCGGAGGTGATTGAAATCCTGAATCCCCAGGGCGATTATGTTCCGGCGCGGATGCAGACCTCGGTCGTTTCCGGACATCGAGCGGACCTCGGGCTGTTGCTGATGGACGCCGATCCTCTGAAGATTGATGCGGTCGTTCAGCGAATCCGCGCGAGCCGTCTGGGAACCGTGCTTCAGCCGACCTACTCGTTCGTGTCGATCACCGAAGTCAGCGAGTACGTCCCGAGTATCGAGCAATACGGCGATCGCCTCAAACGAGACGGCACGACGCCCGATGATCCGGCATTTCAGGCGAAAATGAATGCCTACCAGCAGCGATTGCCCGCGATGAATCAGCAGCGCCTGTATCCGGATCTGCCTCCGTTTCCGCTGATGACTTTTTATCCGATGAACAAAGCTCGCCATCCGCTGGCCAACTGGTATCGCGAACCGTTCAGTGTCCGCGGTGATCTCATGGCCGAGCATGCAACCTCCGGCATCAAGTTCGCCGGCAGGGTCTCTCAGCTGATTACGGCGTCGACCGGATTCGATGACTGGGAGTGGGGCGTGACACTCTGGAGCAGAGCCCCCGAGTTCATTAAAGAAATTGTCTACACGATGCGGTTCGACAAAGCCTCCGCCGAGTACGCGGAGTTCGGCCCGTTCTACGTCAGCTACATCATGTCGGCGAAAGAAGCGTTCGAACACCTGCGCGTTTGATGGCTGACTGCCTACTGTTGTACCGCCGCTCCGCCGACTGGAATTTCTTGTGCGGCGGCCTTCGCGAAAAGCAAATTCCCTCCGATGGAGCGGCGGGGAACAATAGCATCCTCGACGACGGATCGGCGGGGCAATGCCGTGAAGGAACTGCGAGCATCAGAACCAGCGAATACCCCCCTCATCCGGC
>JANNGQ010001372.1:0-1757 GCA_031403975.1 Planctomycetota bacterium | reverse complement strand
CACCGACAGCGCCGCACAGTCATCAGATGATTTCATGTGCAGCAGTGACAGAGCGAGATCCAGAGCCCAGTCGCGCACGGCCGCAGGAGGTTGCTGGCTTCGCTGGGCAAATCCTTGTCGCATGGAATCGAGAAGTGCTCTCTGAAGATTCGTGTCGCCGCGAAAACGTTCCCGCACGGCAATCACGACGCTGGCGGCGGAATCTCCTGACACATGAGCTGCCGCGAACTGCAGATATTCCGCCAGCCTCTGCGGTTGAGCAACCCCCAGGAACTCGATATTGGCTGCCACATACTCCGCTGCGGCTGGGGATTTGACGGCCAGACTCAGGTCGGCCAGCACTAGCCGGTCCATTGCCAGCGGCGAGTGTTCGATAAGATCCTGGAACCAGGTCTCATTCCGCAGGTGATCTCGGAGCGCGATTCGGATGGAATGACGCAGATGGACGTCGGCAAGGTCCGTCGTGTGCAGCATCCGCAGCAGCGGTGCGAGCAATTCCTTTGACTGATGGATCGACGCCGCTGCCGAGGCCGCCCGGCGCACCATCGCCGACGCATCACCAAATCCGGAACGAAGTATTGCCACGACTTCTGCTGATTCCCAATTGTTTCGAGAGTGTTCGTGAAGAGCTCGGAACGCATGAACGCGGACGGCTTCATCATGATCATGCGCAGCCGCAGCAATCTGCCTGGCTGTCACCGCGTCGACTTGCTCCAGCAAGCGCAGTGCCGTCTTTCGCATCTGTGGGTCATCATCCAGGAGTTGCTTTGGGATCATTCCCCATGTTTTGGCGCTTGGGTCGTCGGCAATTGCATGGTGGGCCAGCATCTTCTGCATCGGAGGCGCGGATCGGATCACGTCGAGCAGTTCCGCAGTGGATTTCCCCGTGAGATCCATTCCGTACCCTGCCCTGCCCGACTCCCCTGCATCGGTCGTTTTGTACGACAGCCTCCAGATGCGGCCTCGAAACCGGTCGCGCCCAGGATGCAGCAGATCCACTTCATAATGGCCGATAATCCGGTTGTAAAAGTCGGAAATGTACAGAGCTCCATCAGGACCGGCGACGAGATCGACAGGTCGGAACCATGGATCGCTGCAGCTCAACAGATCCGGCTGTTCTATAGCGCGGATGCTCGACCCCGTCCGCTTGAGGGCGTTCCGGTTGATCCGCGAGGTCATCACGTTGCCATCGAAAGCACTGTCCGCGTATTCGGCGGGAAACGTCGTGTCAGCCCCCAGCGCCAGAGCGGCGATGGCGGTCGAACCGTGCAGGTGCTCCATCACGTTTGGCACATATCCCAGGCCGTCATGAGCCCGTCCGAAACTGTCATAGCAGCCGCCAGGCAGCAGCAGCGTCACCGGTTTCGTATGGCAGTCAGCGGTGAAGATGTCGCCGAAGCGGTCGATCGACATTCCGAAAGGATTCACCTGGCCCTGAGTATACAGCTCGATGCGGGCACCGTCCGGACGGAATCGAAACGTATTGCCCGAGGACATCTGCACTCGATGCCCATCGCGCCCAGCAACGTCGGAACGATTGTTGAAACCGTGACACGCATAGATCCAGCCGTCTTCACCGCGGCGAAATGCATTGCACATGCCGTGCGTATCGCGAGTCGTATCGAATGGACCGTACAAGACCTCGCGCGTGTCGCACTTGTCATCGCCGTCAGTATCATGCAGATACCAGATGTTGGGGATGCTGAAGCAGATGACTCCGTCGCCGTACGGAATCAGTCCGATCGGGATGTTGAGCT
>JANNGQ010001371.1:0-4370 GCA_031403975.1 Planctomycetota bacterium | reverse complement strand
ACGACTTGCCGCTCGACACCGTGCCGAACGCTACAATCTCCAGCCGCTGCGATTCCTGCTTCTCCTCAACGCGATCCTTGCCCCCCTGCCGGACGACAACCTCAACGTCATCCACGTCGGACGTGATCTCGATGCGACCCTTGTCCGTGGTGACGAAGATCACGCCCGCCAGCAACGCCAGCAACAGCGCCGCAACCAGCGTCCGCACGCGCCGCCTCGGCGGTGACGCGGCCCGTTTCGCAAACGGAGCAAGCGCCTCGGCGACTGCAGCCGGAGTTTGAAACCGCTCCGCCGGGTTCTTGGCCAGCAGCCGAGCTACGACGTTCGATAGCTCGTGCGGCACGTCGCCACGCAGCTTCGTCAATGATTCCGGAGCGCTTTCGGCATGGGCCTTCAGCTTTGCCAGCACGTTGTCCGCCTCAAACGGCGGCTTACCGGTCAGCAGAAACCAGAGCGTGCAGCCGAGACTGTAAATGTCCGCGCGAATGTCCGCCGAGTGTGCGTCCTGAACCTGCTCCGGCGCGATATAATCGGGCGTCCCCATCACGCTGCCCACCGATGTGAGGTGCTCGTGGCCGACGCTGCCAGCGTCGGAATTGTCGGTGGTGGTTTCAATAGAGACGCGGGACGCATCCGCCACGTCGTTCGTTTCGTCACGGACGCGAGACGCGTCGACCACGGACTCCGTCACAAACCCTGCCAATCCGAAATCCAGAATCCGCACCAGCCCGTCGGCCGAGAGCATCAAGTTGTGCGGTTTGATGTCGCGGTGAATCATGCCCTTTTCATGAGCGTGTTGCAGGCCCGAGGCCGCCTGACGGATACAATCGCACGCCTCGGTGACCGACATCGGTCCATGATTTGCAACGACCGTGGCGAGGTCCTTACCTTCGACGAATTCCATGACCAGAAAATGAGTATCGCCGGCCTGTTCTGCATCGTAAGCCGTGACAATGTTGGGATGAGTCAGCTTTGCCGCCGCCTGCACTTCACGCCGGAATCGCTCAACCGCCTGCGGATGGCGAATGAGTTGCGAGTTGATGAGCTTGATCGCCACGGGCCGATTCATCAGTCGATGCTCGGCTCGATACACGTTGCCCATGCCGCCCCTGCCGATCAGTTCAACAGTGCGATATCGCGGATGTTCCTGCAGCCCGGCGGGCAACTCGTCGACGCTGACAGTCTCGCCCGATTGCACCAGCAACGTCGCCGCGTGCATGGAGTCGTGGCCGATGCGTCTCGCGTCGGTCGCGTTCTCCGTCCGGACGCGAGACGCATCCGCCACGACGTCGTTCGGCCGCGCAATCCGCACCAGTCCGACGAACGTGTCGTCCCTCAGATCAAGCAGCGTCTCGCAACACTCGCGGCAGACTTCAAGATGACTTTCGATCGAAGATGTCTCGTCCGTGGCGAGCGTTCCCTGGCCAAACGCGATCAACCGTTCTTTGTGCGGGTGATCCAGTGACATTGATTGCCTCGCTGCTTCTTCGCGCCCGTGACTCGCTTACTTGTCCCGCAATGGAAAGTGCATGACGAGCGTGATTCTTACACGCACAGCGAAAAGATTCTTCGAATAATGCAATTGTCTTATGCAGCTGGTGGGCGACCGTCCCGCGACACTCCCAAAACCCGGACATTAACGCAACTGGGCCTCAAACAAACGACGTCGCGCCCCGCCACCGGGCCTGTCCCCAATGGCGTGGACTTAGGGATTTCTGTGAGCGGCAAGGCGCTAGCCGCCGGTGGATTTGCTGCATTTTAACGAACCGACACCGGTGGCTAGCGCCTTGCCGCTCACTGAGTCCACGCCACTGGGGCCTGTCCCGGTGGGGTCGCTTGTTTAAGGTCTGGGCCGCTCCGGCCGATGGTCACTCGTCTATTAACCCGGCCGCTTCGCGACGCAGAGTGCTGAGCACTCGGCTGCGGGCGACGTAAACGGAGTTCAGCGGCATTCCCAGTTCCGCCGCAACGACGTCGGCTCGCTGGCCCTCGAACATCTGGCGCTGAAATGCTTCCCACGTTTTGCGCTCGAACCGTGGACGCACCTGCTCAATGAGCCTGGCCATCACATGCCGGTCGTGGGTGAGATTCCAATGACGGCTGGCGTCGCTCGATTCGTCAGCAAGCTGATCGAGTTCGTCGGTCCATGTGCTGCCTCCTGTGACAATTGGCAACGATTCCCTGGACCGCCAGAAGTGACGCAGCCGGTGTACAAGGATCGTCCGCAACCAGTTCCGGAACGCACCCGTCCGACCGGAGTGCTCAAATCGCGGCAATTCGCGAGACACAGTCAGCAGAACCTCCTGGATCAAATCCTCGGCGTCGGCGGCCTGAAGGTTGTACCGCTTGAGACTGGCCTGCAAAAACGGCGAGTAGATCTCCGTCAGACGCACCCACGCCGTCGAGCCCGGCGAGTTGCAAACAAGCTTCAGCAGACTGACCGATGTCTCCGCCATGAGTTATGAATCTCTCTGTCTGGAGCGATGTCAGAACGGCGGAAATTTCTCCGCAGTACATCGAATGCCGGACAATTGCCTGCGACGGCCCGCTCGCCCGCGGCAAGCATTCTGGTTGCTTACCGCAAGGGAATCGTAGCGGAACTCCTGGGAGTTTCGTGATTTCTCGCGGTATTTCCGGGCGACCGCCCACTTCCGACGGTGACCTCCGGGGCAACTGCGCAATCCGGGAATCCTCACGAATTCGGCTGTTGAACGGCGATGCCATGACCGAACAATGCTGCCCAGGCTCCCCACTTGCCGACTGTTTCGTTGACAAGAGTGGCCTTTTCTGTAGTAATCGGTGTCCCGCCGTTTGAACCCGCCATGATTCTGCGTCTGATCGCTGAGGAATGAAATGAGATCTGGTTTCTGTCCATTTGTCCGGAAAACGGTATTGATTGCAGTCCTGCTGACGATCACTTCCGAATGGCGCTGCCCTGCTGAAGATGCAGTCGACTTTAACCGCGAAGTCCGTCCGATTCTTTCCGACATGTGCTACAAGTGCCACGGTCCGGATGCTGCCGAACGAAAGGCCGGATTGAGGCTGGATGGGCATGAAGGTGCCACGGCGAAACTGGAATCCGGAGCCGCGGCGATTGTGCCTGGAAAGGCGGATGAGAGTCAGCTGACGGCTCGCATCAGTTCAATCGATCCTGAACTTGTCATGCCGCCGCCGGCGACGGGACGCAAGCTGACTCCTCAGCAGATCGAAACACTCACACGCTGGGTACAGCAGGGTGCGGAATACAAGGGCCACTGGTCGTTTATTCGGCCCCAGAAACGGGCTGTACCGGACGTGAGAAACTCGACTCTCGAAATCCGGAATTCGATTGACGCGTTCGTGTGGTCGAGGCTCGAGCTGGAAGGAATCACACCCGCCCCTGAGGCTGACAGAACCACTCTGATTCGACGTGTCACGCTGGACCTGACGGGATTGCCTCCGACTCCCGATGAAGTCGATGCGTTCGTGAATGACGCTGACGCCATGGCTTATGAGCATCTTGTTGACCGACTGCTGGCATCCGCGAGATTCGGCGAACAGATGACTCGCTACTGGCTGGACCTGGTTCGTTACGGCGACTCGCACGGTCTTCATTTCGACAACGAACGAGCCCTGTGGAAGTATCGTGAATGGATTATTGCGGCGTTCAACGCCAACAAACCATTCGATCAGTTCACAGTCGAACAACTGGCCGGTGATCTGATCCCCGGCTCGACGATCGAGCAGAAAATTGCCACCGGGTTCAATCGCTGCAACGTGTCGACCAGCGAGGGTGGCTCAATCAACGAAGAGGTGCTCGTCCGGTACGCCGTCGACCGCACGGAAACGATGTCCACAATCTTCATGGGCATGACACTGGGATGTGCTGTTTGCCACGATCACAAATTTGATCCGGTTACGCAGAAGGAGTTTTATCAGCTGTTCGCTTTTTACAACGCCTCTGCAGATGCTGCGATGGACAACAACGCGCTGGCACCGCCGCCGACGATCAAAGTACCGACGTCCGGACAGGCGGCGACCATCGCAGATCTGGATGCGAAAACTGCGGCATTGAAGGATCAGATTGCGTCGGCTATGACTGCTGTCGACTACGTTGATCCGGGAGCCGGAACGGTGTCGGCGGTCACGGACGTGACGGAATTCATCTGGATCGAAGACGAAGCACCGGCCGGAGCAGATTTGCAGGGCGATACGCCCTGGGAATTTGTCGCCGCACCCGATCATCCGGTCTTTTCAGGTACAAAGTCGACTCGTCGCGAAGCCGGTGGCGTCAGTCAGCATTTTTATACGGGAGCCAATCCCGGGCTGCAGATCGGCGAAGGCGACAGACTGTTCGCCTACTGTTGGCTCGACCCTGCCAACCCGCCTGG
>JANNGQ010001370.1:0-3487 GCA_031403975.1 Planctomycetota bacterium | reverse complement strand
CTCTTCGCTTCGTAACCGCAGCCCCGGCTCGCTTCTTGGTAACTCCAACAAACCTTCAAAACAACTGCAATACAACCTTGTTCGAACAACATACAAGGGGGTTCTTCCCGCTCACCGATTCTCAAAGCACACCAAACGTTTCAAACGCTTTCGCTGCTGACATCCCGCCCCGAATCGCATCACGCACCTGATTCTCGGCATGGGCTTTATTCCACGCGGCCTGTACAACATCGGCTTCCACGCTTCGAGGGACGATGACGATTCCATCCTGATCGGCGGCAATCAGGTCGCCGGGGCAGATCGGAATTCCATCGAATTCGATCGTGATATTGATGTCAATGACGCGTTGTCGGTCGCGACTGTCATAGGGGTTCATTCCACGGGCAAACACCGGAAAACTCAGCGCCGCCATTTTCGCGACGTCTCGAACCGCTCCGTCCACGATGACGCCGATGCAGCCTGTGTTGCGGGACGCCGTCGTCAGCAGCTCACCCCAGATCCCGGACCGGTTCGACCCGGAAGCTGCACACACAAGTACATCATCCGGAAGGCAGGAATCAACTGCTGCAAGTTCCAGTTTGTACGGTTCCGGGTCGGGGTGAGCCATGTCGGCCCACAACGTCGTCTTGGCGCGACCGATCAGAGTACATCCCGGTACGGTCACCGGAACAATCGGCAGTCGCGGAGACTGACGGGTGTACCCGAACGAATCGAGTGCATCGCAGAGCAGGGGCACGGACAGTACTTCCCGCATCATGGCCAGTGAAATGACCTGAGTGGATCGACCTGCATCAGAGGAACAACTGTTTGCTCGGTTTCCGGCCGTGGGCATGATCGAATTCCGGGAAAGAAGTAATCCCGTGATTTGGCCACGGGCTGAACATGGAGCAGTCGGGCATTCTCGGATCATTCATCAGGGCTGCAAGCGATGCAGCCCGCGTTCGGCTCGCGCAGCGTTCAGTGCCAGGAGCGCTTCCGGTGCCTTTGCAATGAATCGAACCAGTTGAGACGCCGAACAGCCCAGAGCGGCTGCGGCTTTTCGGACGTCGAGTTCTTTTGCATCGATCGCATCCAGGGCCTCTGCCACCATCGCGGGAAAATCCGGATGCCGTTCGCTGCAGGAGATTTTCTGATTCCGGCAGCGGGTCAGCCAGAGTTCCGTCGGCAGAACATCGGTCGACGTTACGCTTCGGATTCTGATCGCCAGGAGCAGCCGTAACCGAAATACGGCGACCTGCCGATTGGTTTCCTGACTTCGTCGCTCCGCGGCAAACGAAGTGATGCCGGTCGGCTGATGCACGATTTGAATGGCCGTTTCGACTTTGTTCCGATGCTGCCCTCCCGGTCCCGAATGCCGTGTCCGCCGCAGCAGGCACTGCTCCAGGAGCGACGATTCAGCGAGTCGGCTCGGATGAAGCATTGCCCCGTTCCTCCCGCGGCAATGCCGCAAATCCGACATGGCAATATCGAAGTCCGAATCCACCGCGAAACTGGCACTGACGGAAATCGGAGCAAACATCACACCTTGAAATCATGCGCACCAGGAAGGGTCTGAAATCCGAGTTTTCTCAGCTGGTCGCCGGATTCGCAAGAATTCAGGCTTGGTTCGTTGCACGGAATACTCGCGAAATCATCCGCTCGATTCCTTAACGGCGTTGACGTTCTGTCCCGCGGAATCAATCGCCGGCAGATCCGGAGTTGCTTTCCCAGCCTTCCGCACCGGAACGAATCTGAAGCTGTAATGGTCCGATTTCGGGCTGGGGAGTTGTCATTTGCTGAAAAAGCTCGTCCAATAGCGAGCGCAGAGCGGGCCGGCTCGGCGAAAGGACTGAACAGTTGTGCGTGGAACTGAATTGAAGCCGGTCACCTGTTGATGTGTTTGCACCGTCAACATGCGCGTCTCGCGGTTCACTCACCTGTCTCTCGCCGTTGGCACATGGAAAAATCTTTCCTTTTCGTAGACGTGACGAATCCGACGTGGCTGGTGTATGTCGGACTGCTCGTCTTCGCGGTCTTTTTCCGGTTCACCCGAATTCTGACAGTTCGGAATCTGGATCTGACTCTGCTGCTGCTGCTGTCGACCGCATTGGTGGTAACAGCCGTGTATCGCGATGCGCCCGTTCCGCAGGCTGACGAAGCGGCGGCTGTATTGTCAGCAGAGAGCGTTGCCGTTCATCCAGTTTATCTGTGGGGTTCGTTGACGCTTCTGGGGCTGACACTATTCCTTTTGATCCGGCTCGTGTTTGATGAAAGTCTGACACGCCGCCCGCGGCTGGAGCAGAATCTCAATCAGGCCGGGCTGACGTTTCTGTGCATTCCGGCCTTTGCGATTCCGATGGTGGGCGTGTTTCTGCACAATCCGCCGGAACACACCATCAAAGCCCTGGAACACGGCCAGGCCCTGCTGGAACGGCGGGAAGTCAGCGAAGATCCGGGGAACGGCACGGATCGGCAGCCAGCCCCGACGGAGACTCTGATCGCGGCCGGAGGCGCTGCGGTCGCGCAGCTGTCGGGGAACTTCGGCGCAGTGGACGGTGAGCACGATTCCGGTCCAACGGCAGTGGAACGATGGATGGCCAGAATCCTGATCGTCTTCGCGCACTCGATGGTCGTTCTGGGACTGCTGCATATCGGCCGACAGCATTTTTCCAGTCTGCAACTCGGGATTTCGATGAGCTGTCTGTACCTGCTGCTGCCCTGTACAGCCGTCAAAGTGCATGAGCTGAATCAGGTATTGCCCGCGGCATGTCTGATCTGGGCGATTTCAAGTTATCGCAACCCGATTGTCTCAGGAATTCTGCTCGGGCTGGCCAGCGGGACTCTGTTTTTTGCCGCGTTCCTGCTGCCGCTATGGGCGGTGTTCTATGGCCGGAAGGGCGGACTGAAATTCGTCGTCTCAGTGATTGGAGTCACCGCGGTGCTGATTTCCTGTCTGTTGCTGACATCCGGCGATGCGAACTCGTTTTTCACAAAGCTGGTGACAACCGCCAACTGGACGGTGTACCGGCTGCTGGACGATTCGGTCGCGGGAGGGGATGCTTCTCTAAGCCAGCTCTTTGTCCGGATTCCGATGGCTGCGGTGTTCTTCGTGATGTTGACCGCGATGACCGTGCTGCCCCGGCCTCGCAACCTGGAGAATCTGCTCGCCAATTCAACGTCGCTCGTTGTCGCTGCACAGTTGTGGTATCCGGACGACATCGGAGCGTATGTGCTCTGGTATCTGCCGCTGTTCCTGCTGGTGATTTTCCGCCCGCGTCTGGACCGATTCACACCGCCGGAAGCTGTTGAGCGCCAGTCTGCGACGATTGCGACTCCTGCGACCGCAGGCGCTTCTTCGACCGTGGCGATGTCGAGGCTGAGCTTCTTTCGCCGTCGCGGTGACCGCGCACGTGGTTGCGCTCCACCGTGGCGCCCGGGGAGTACCAGAGGTGAATGCCGTTTCCGCTCACCGACTGCCGCAGGCCGGTGCCGATGATGTCGTTGTCAC
>JANNGQ010001369.1:0-4350 GCA_031403975.1 Planctomycetota bacterium | reverse complement strand
TGCCGCCATCCAATCAGGGCACTCAGGCATGTTCCCAGGATTGTAGACCAGCGCCGGCACCGTTGAGTGCTTTGACAGGAATCGCCCGCTACGATTCCGGAAAAGTCCCACTCCGGATTTTCCGCCATGACAGAACCCCTTCGCCCGATCGTCTGTTCCTTCGAAAGCCGTCGCGCCGACGAGATGTCGGCGCTGATTGAACGGCACGGAGGTCAGCCGGTGACAGCGCCGTCGATGCGCGAGATCCCGATCGAGGACAACCCGATCGCAATTCAGTTCATTCAGGATCTCATCACAGACAAGTTTACTGCCGTCATTCTTCTGACGGGCGTTGGAACGGAAGCTCTGTTCGAAGTCGCCAGATCGCAGAACCTGTATGAACGGCTGCTGCAGGCTCTCGGCAGGACTTCGCTGATCATCCGGGGTCCGAAACCAGCCGCCGTGCTGGGCAAGGTCGGATTGAAGTACGCGATCCGGGCTCCGGAGCCGAATACCTGGCGGGAACTTCTTACAGCCATTGATCTGTCCGACGTGCGGCTCAAGGGTCAGACCGTGGCGGTCCAGGAATACGGACTTCCGAATGTCCGCCTGTATGCTGAACTGGCTGCACGAGGGATGCATGTAAAACCGATTCCCGTTTATCGCTGGGCATTGCCGATCGACATTCGTCCGCTGGAGAATGCTGTGAATCAAGTCGCTGCGGGTGGCATCGATGTCCTGCTTTTCACGAGCGCGAATCAAGTGAGCAGTGTGCTGGCTGTGGCTGAGCGAATGAGTGTCATCGATGGATTCCGTTCGGCGACGGCAGACAGAACGCTGATCGCTTCGATCGGCCCGACATGTTCAGAGGCGATCGTTGATAACGGACTGTCTGTACATTTCGAAGCTGCCCCGACGAAGATGGGGCCACTCGTTCGCGGCGCGATTGAGGCCTGGCAAATGCGCCGGATGGAACCGTCTGTCCCTTTTGCCGAACCGTAGGGCGGTTCAAGCCCCATGGCATGGCACTCATTTTACCAACCCGAAGCGTCAGCGAGGGCTTTCGTTATGTCTCCACGCGATGTGAGTTGCGCCTCGCTGACGCTTTGGGTTTGTGTTCATGCGTCATCGTCGCACGACGCACTCATCGTGATTTAACAATGCCTGAGCCAGAACGGTCGCCGCCGCTGCGGCTGCCGGGGCGATGCTGGTGTCACGGGGGGTCTGGCCGATGGTCAGCAGTTGCTCGGCATCGGCGGGATGAGCTTCGAAATGACGGAGCTGCTCGTTGTACAGCCGCGTCAGGATTTCCGCTTCACGGGCATCTGGTCTGCGGCTCAGGCATCTCAGACCTGCTTGCTCGATCATCAATGGTAAATCACCCGCAGATTCACGGTGCAGAGTTTCTGCGAGCACTCGCGCGGCTTCGACGTATTGGACTCCGTTCAGCAGAATCAGTGCCTGCAGGGGAGAATCTGTGCGTTCGCGCTTCGCGATGCAGACGGCTCGGCGAGGTGCATCGAAAGCAACCATGGCCGGTGGAGGTCCGGTGCGACGCCAGTTTGTGTACAGGCTTCTGCGGTAGGCCCCGTCGCCCGGTGTGACACTGGCCGGCTTGAAAGACTCGGTCATCTCATAAGGATTCACAGGAGGTCCGCCAATCGCAGGTTTCAGCAATCCGGCGGCAACCAGAGCATTGTCCCGGATCATCTCTGCGGGAAGCCGGAATTGCGGCCCTCGCGCCAGCCATTCGTTGTCCGGATCATCGGTCATTGTCTTCGCATCAGTGATGCTGCGCTGACGATAGGTTTCTGTGAGCACAATCGTTTTCACCAGCAGTTTCATATCCCAGCCGCTGTCAATCAGCTGCAGCGCGAGCGCGTCGAGCACTTCCGGATAGAGTGGACGAGCTCCCTGACTTCCGAAGTCCTCAGATGTCCGCACGAGGCCGCGTCCGAACAGACTCTGCCAGACTCGGTTGACAGCGACGCGCGCGGTCAGCGGGTGCTGCGGATCGGTCACCCATTCTGCAAATCCGAGTCGGTTCCTCGGAGCATCGGCCGGAAACGGCAGCAGTGCCGCCGGAGTTCCGCCTGTCACCTCCTCCCGCCGCTGCGCATATTCACCGCGAAACAGAACGTAGGCCTTCTTTGGCTGCGGCAATTCCCGCATGACCATGATTTCTTTCAGACCATCGTTAAACACGGCAAGTTCCGCCCGAGCCGTCTGCAGCGACAACAGATGGGCGGCCCATTCGCCGTCAGTCGTTGCGAGGTAATGTTCAAACAGCATCGCCCGGTCGTCTTCAACGAGCTCATCGACGGGCTTGCTCAGGATTGTCTTTGCCGCGGTTTCATCAAATGCTGCGAAAGCCTCGAGCCGATCGAGTTGCCGGCTGAAGACCCTGAATTCGTCGATCATGCCGCCCCTGAATCCACGGTCGCGAAAGCGTTCTCCGAGCGCGATGTTATCGCCACCGCCGCCGGTGATCTCACGTGTCAGATTGTCCTTGATGACTTCGGCATTGATCGAATGACCGTTCACGACCAGGCTCAGGCCTGCCGCATGGCTGCTGCCGTCGGACGACACGACAACGTGAACCCATTGATTCACCGGCAGCGGCTCCGTGGCAGCAATCGATGCAGCATTGCCCGGCCAGAAGTGAACCAACGACCATTTGAGCCGTCCGTCTTCAATCAGCAGTTCATAGCCCCGGCTGGCTGCGTCCGTCCAGGCACGCGAGCGATGGAACACAACGGCGCGATCCATCGTCGCGGGCGTCTTCAGCCACAATGAAACACTGAATGGTTCCTCCCGCCGGAAATTGCCAAAAGGCAGATCGACCGGATCGTCGCCGGTAAACTCGACGGCGTTACCGAACTTACCGGGCACAAGCCTATTCCCGCCATGCAGCGTCGCCGGTTTGTCCACAGCGACCGAGTTGGCGAGTTTGCCGCCGTCATCAACGTCGAAGGAAAATCGTCCGAGTTCCACACTCGCCCCGGAGCTCGACTCGGGGCTTAACACCGCTTCTGAGCCAGGCACTGCCAATGCACCGCCGCGCGGTCCGTGAAGCCACTCTGCGAACGCAGACTGCCGCGACTGCCGGAGACCGGCCGACGCCGCTTCGAGCCGCGCAACCCGTTCCGTCCGTTCCTGCAGAGTTTGCCTCGACGACGCATCCGTCATCGTCAGTGCGGGCGTCGGCGGCGACATCGTGAAGTAGGAATACAGACCGGCTTCATCAACGTTCTGGAACAGCGAAAAGAGCTGGTAGTACTCCTTCTGCGTGATCGGATCAAATTTGTGATCGTGGCACCGGGCGCACTCGAAGGTGAGACCCAGGAATGTCATCGCAACTGTCTGAACGCGGTCACTCACATATTCAACCCGGTACTCTTCCTCGACGCTGCCGCCTTCGGCTTCCTGCTGATGCAGCCGGTTGAATGCCGTCGCAAGGATCTGTTCGTCTGTGGCATTGGGAAGCAGATCACCGGCCAATTGCCAGATGATGAACTGATTGAACGGCATATTGTCGTTGAACGATCGGATGACCCAGTCCCGCCATGGCCACATTTCACGTTCGCGGTCGACTTGAAATCCGAAGCTGTCCGCGTAACGCGCGGCATCCAGCCAGTCCACGGCCATCCGCTCGCCGTAGTGTGGCGAACCGAGCAGCCGATCGACGAGGCTTTCCACGGCATCCGGAGATGTGTCCGCCATGAACGACTGAACGTCAACCGGCGTCGGCGGGAGTCCGGTCAGGTCGAAACTCAGCCGCCGGATCAGAGTGTGCCGCTCCGCCTCGGCCTGCTGCGAAAGGCCACGTGCTGCAAGGTGTTTTCTGATCTCCGCATCAACGAATTCGGCTGTCGTCCGGCTGTCGCCGTGATGCCCGGAGGTTCGCCGGGGAGTGATGAATGACCAATGTCCTTCGTACTCGGCCCCGTGTTCGATCCACATACGGAGCATGGCGGCTTCTGTTTCAGTCAAACGGCCCAATTTGGCCGACGGCGGAGGCATCTGCACATCCGGATCGCTGCTGGCGATGCGGCGCAGCAGTTCGCTTTCGACAGGTGATGCGGGATTGATCGCGCCGGCGGCAACAGCCACGTCCCGCACATCGAGCCGCAGCTCAGCTTTTCGTTGCGCCGCATCGGGACCGTGGCAGAAGTAACACTTGTCCGACAGAATCGGCCGGACGTCACGATTGAAGCTGACTTGGTCGTCACCAGCTGCGGAATGACCGAAAGCGCTTGCACACAGGACTGTCGCAATCATTCGGCAGGATCGCACGGGAGGTCTCCAGTGAGGCGTTCGGTGCGGCGTGTTCAAGAGGGGAGATCCTCAGAATTATTGTGCATCAGCCGG
>JANNGQ010001368.1:0-3317 GCA_031403975.1 Planctomycetota bacterium | reverse complement strand
GTGCCACCACCGTCCTGGGAGCCAATCCCACGTTGTCCGCGCTGAGCAGCGTGGCCTTCAATTTTGGCGACGGCGATGACGTGCTGACAATCACCGGCCAGCGACCGGTGGCTCCGGGCAACGACAATTCGCGAGTGCTGTTCAACGAACGCACAGCCTCCGAGTTCGCCCGCCGACTTCAGTTGTCCCGCGACATTGACCAGAACTCCGTCGACGCCGAAATGTCGGGCGGAGTCCTGCGGGTGACCATCGCCAAACGAGCCGAAGTCCTGCCACGCCAGATCAGGATTCAGCGGAACGACACGCGCAACGCATAAGTTGTTTTACGCCACGCCAGAAGCCCGGCTTTTCAAAAAAAGCCGGGCTTCTCCACTGGCAATCCCGACTCGGGTTTCTTCATTCATATCGCCGCGCGTCGATGGGGTCGAGCCGGCTGGCGCGCCAGGCGGGGTAGAGGCCAAAGACGAGACCGACAGCGGCCGCGAAGACCATCGCAATGATTCCGGCCGGGATCGACACCACGACCGGCCAGTCTGATCCGGGGCTGACCGAATTGATCAGCGTTGTGATACCGACGGAAGCGCCGATTCCAAGGCTCAGGCCGATGACACCTCCGAAGCAGCTCAAGACCACAGATTCAATCAGGAACTGCACCAGAATATCGCGGCCCCGCGCGCCCATCGCCATGCGGATGCCGATTTCACGAGTCCGCTCTGTCACTGATACGAGCATAATGTTCATGATGCCGACCCCGCCGACCAGCAGTGAGATTCCTGCAATTGAGGCCAGCAGGGCTGTCATGATGCCCGTCACCTGCCCGAACAGCTCCGAGAGCTGAGCACTGGTGACGACTTCGAAATCCGGTTTCTGCCCCGCTGGAATCTGATGGCGATCCATCAGCAACTGCAGAATCTCGATCTTGGCAGTTTCAATCAATTCCTGTGATCTGGCTCCCACGAGAATCGCGGCCACATTGTTGAACGAGGATCCCTGCAACCGTTTCTGGACAGTTGTGTAGGGCATCAACATCACATTGTCCTGGTCGTCACCCGTGAGTGATGCGCCTTTTTTTCCGAGGACCCCGACGACGATGAAGGGGATATTACCAATCCGCAGCTGCTGACCAATCGGATTGTCGGCGGGAAAAAGTTCACGCACGATCGTGTGCCCGATGACACACACACAGTTGCCTGCACGTTCATCACGTTCTGTGAAGAAACCGCCGGCTTCGATGTCCCAGGTCGCGACGCGGAGGTAATCCACGCCGACGCCCCACATTTCCTTGGGCTGCATATTCGTGTTGCCCCGCACGACCGGCTTCGCTCCGAAAACCAGCGGGGAAACTGCCAGCACCGATTCACATTCCCGCCCGATTGCCACAGCATCCTGATCGGTCAGACTGGGCATGCTTCCCGTCTGCACGCCGCGCCGTTTTTCGAACGACGGCTGAACGACAATAAAGTTCGACCCAATGGACTGCAGCTGGTCCTGCAGCAACTGCCCCGCGCTGCTGCCGACCGAAACCATAGTCGTCACGGCAGAAATGCCGATCACAATTCCCAGGACCGTCAGCGTGGCCCGCATCTTGTTGCGCAGCAAAGCCCGGATCGCGACCTGAATCGTCAGGAAGAAACTCATGGTGTCCCCGGCGGTTTGATGCCCAGGACAACTTCGTCTCCGGATTTGAGGCTGCCGCTGATGACATGAGTGAACCGGTAGTCGCTGTCACCGACAATGATCTCTACAGCCTTCAGCTTGCCAGTGTATTTGACTGTCGGCTGGACTGCCGCGCTGGCCGGTGCGGCGGCCGATGGCTGTCCCGGGATGACGGGAGCGGATGCAACTCCTGCCGGTGACTGGCTCGCCTTTGTGTCAGGAGTGTCCGCGGGAGTTTCTGAGGGAGTCTTTTCAGCATCGGTCCGTGGAGATCCCGGTGTACGAACAGTCGAGTTCGGAACACGGGATGCTTCGGCGGTCGCGTCTGTCTGCAGGGATGTCAGTACAACCGACGTCGCAGGGCTCACCGACTTCGGACTGTCATCGGCCGCCGGGGTCATTATCTTTTCTTTCGCGGCGACGGACTTCGCAGCAGCATCAGTCTCCGCTTTCAATTTTGTCGCAGCAGCAGCGTCCGTTTCAGTTTCCTGCACCCAGACAATCCGTTTCGTCGCGGCGAGGGACGCGGCGGCCGCATCATCCACCGGTGGTTCCTGAGATGATGTCGCGGCGTCCTCGTCTTCCGGCTCCGCCATTATGCTCAGTTCCAGCAGCTTCTGATCGCTTTCGCGTACGAGCAGTTTGTCCGGGTAAAACCGCAGCGCCGAGTTCGGGATCTTCAGCACATTCTTCATTTCGGCAACCTGAAACGTGAGGTTGGCCGTCATACCGGGAAGCAGTTTCAGCTCCGGATTAGGAGTCGCGACGATCACCGGATATGTCACGACCTGCTGGTTGACTTTCGGTGCCAGCCTCACCTGCTCGATCAGACCTTCTTTGAAAATCTCATCCGGATAGGCGTCCACCGTGAAGAACACCGGCTGCTTCGCCAGTTGTGCATTCTTGATAAGTCCGATATCCGCTTCATCGACGGCAGCAAAGACGAGCATCTTTTCCTTCATGCGGGGAGCGATTACAAACAGTTCCGGTGTCTGAAAGGACGCTGCCAGCGTCTGCCCCTGCTCGATCTTGCAATCGACGATCACTCCGTCGACCGGCGACAGAATCTTCGTGTAGTCGACGTTGGCTTTGGAGGTCTGCAGACTGGCGTCCGCCTGCTTGACTCCGGCTTGTGCCACCTGCAATTGTGCTTCCAGCCCCATCCGGGCGAAGCAGTACTGATCCATTTCCGTCTGAGAAATGAAATCTGCGTTTTCTTTTCTCAGCGAGATCGACCGCTGCTCGTCATTCCTGGCACGCTGCAGTTCGGCCTCAACTCGTTTGACTTCTGCCTCGCGCGTCAGCAGTGCCGCCTCGTCTCTGAGCACTGCCGCCTGATAAATGCGCGGATCAATTTCAGCGAGCAGCTGGTCCTTCTTCACTTCCGAATTGAAGTCGACGTGGAGTTTCTCGATCGGCCCGGAAACGAAGCTGCCGATCTTCACGGACAGCACCGGATTGACTTCACCGGACGCATTGACGCTGAGCCGCAGGTCACCCATCTCCAGCTTTGCCGTGCGGAACCTCGGCCTGTTGCGTTCAGCGAGCCACTTCCCACAAGCGCCACCACCCCCAACGCCACCAGCCAAGTCTTGATCATCATGAAACTCATTGCAAAAACTCCCCAAACTCCCAAAACCTCAAACCGGGCAAAGCGCGGG
>JANNGQ010001367.1:0-3715 GCA_031403975.1 Planctomycetota bacterium | reverse complement strand
ACTTTGTGCTCCACTGCGCGTCAACCATGTCCGCAGGATACTTTCCTGGATTCCCAGCACTTCCTCCAGCGCGGAGATAACGATCTCCAGCATCGCACAAACTCATCGCAATGAAGACGCGCGGGACGCCGGCCTGCAGCTCACCGGCAATTTCTTCGGTGAGATCAATCACGAACAAGTGCTGACGCCTGTCATCGACGTAACTGTCCCAGTGACGATAAAACAGCCGTTTGAAGACACGAGCCTTCACCGGCGATTCCGCGATGGCGGCCAACTTTTCTTTGTTCGCCTTGTCGCTTTCGGCAAACGGCAGTTGCGAAAACTCCGGATAGACAGCGGAGACAAACGCAATGTGCCTGCCATCCGGCGACCAGACAGCCGTGGCGGCATCCGTGCTGATCGATGTGAGCTGCTTCGCTTCGCCGCCGAAAGGGCTGATGGCCCAGATCTGGCTGCTGCCCGATCGAGTCGATTCAAACAGAATCCAGCGCCCGTCCGG
This sequence comes from Planctomycetota bacterium, assembly GCA_031403975.1. GTDB lineage: Bacteria > Planctomycetota > Planctomycetia > Planctomycetales > Planctomycetaceae > SXXK01. The sequence goes on along the minus strand of JANNGQ010001367.1, from coordinate 3,216 downwards.
AGACCATTTCGGACTATTGTCTTTCGTCGAAGGATTTGTCAGCTGACGCGCCGGAAGAGATCCGTCCGATGGCACGAGCCATAATCGGGACACCGACTTATTGTTCTTTGAATCTGTGATCTCTGTCACGGCATAGACGACCCACAGGCCGTCCGGGCTGATGCTCGGTGCACCCACTCGCTGAAATGCGAACAAGTCTTCTACCGTGATCGGTCGTTTGCTCATGGACGCATTTCCCGGATCACCTTGCTGTGAGAAGGCCGCAGAGGACATGAGCAGGACTGTGAGGATCGAATGCTGCAACGCCGATTTCATCGCGAGTTCCTGCAACTGTGTCGTAAGTCGGACGAACGTGTACTGCACAGGTAGAATCTCACGACCGGTCGCCGTTTGTCCAGCAACCGAGCCGCATAACCCCGTGCGTCCATCGAAAGGCCGCGCCACGAAGCATTCTTATAGCCGGACTCGCGAGAAATCGGATGGATAAGGGCTGCCCCGAAACCTCACGATTTCGACTACAGAATGGCCCCGACATCTCACGATTTCGGCTACAGAATGGTTTCTAAATTCCACCTGCGCCAGCAATCAGTGGCTGAAGTTGCACGTCGATTTCGCCGGCCCTTGCCTGAGCTTCCTTCAAAGGCAATCCCGCAGTGACTCCCGGACGCTTGTGGCCCACATGACTGAGCCATGAGTCATGCAGCAACGCGCCTTTCTGATTGATCAGTCCCGTCATGTCGTCGGTGATCGGCGTCCACGATGCTACGCCCCAGGCTTTCAAAATGGTCTCCGCGACCGCTCGATGGCCGGCACTGTTGAAATGCACGCCATCCGGTGCGACGGTGAAGTCGGGGGCCGTCTTTCGATGCTGTTCGACCAACGCTGCGACGGGTGTGTGAATATCGATCACCATTTCGACTCGGGCTTGCTGCTCCAACAGCCAGACGCCATACGTCTTAATGACTTCATCATAGTTTTCGTACGCTGCAAACCAGGCGTACTTCTCCTGTCCTTCCGGCCGCACTTTGTCCGTGCCCCTGAGCGGTACGGCATCAAACGGCGGCGGAGTGATCAGCACCAGTTTTGCCCCTGACTTGTGAACCTTGTCGATCAGTCTGTTGATCCCGTCCTGATACTTCCGGAACCTCTCTTCGCTGAACGGATAGTAGATGCCGTCGTTCATGCCGTAACATGCCACGACGACGTCCGGTTTGACAACGGAAAGGGCTCTGTCCAGGCGTTCGTGAACGTCGGGCCGGGGAAACGGATGATCGGGTTCCGAAAGCCCGCTGCAGGTTTCGCTGGCGAGCCCGATGTTGACCAGTTCCGGCATCGGATCAATCGACTGCAGTCGAAGCTGCAACTCGATCAGATTCACGAATTCTCCGGCGTGTGTGTTCGAATCTCCCAGAAACAGAATCCGTTTCGCCTTCAACGGAAACGTATCGTCGGCTGCCAATGAGAACGGACCGATCATCAACAGCAGAAGGCACAATGGCCTGAATAAGAGCTTCATGGCAAATAATCCGCAAAAGGTGTCAGGAACCTTTTATTTCGATCGGCGGTCGTCCGCGGGGGCGATGGGTGCTTTCGAGTCCCAGTGATTTCGTGGCGGTGACGCCCCAGGACTCGTCGCCGAACGGGCAGCCGCGGTTGACGCTGCGACGGAGTGCTGTGAGTTCGGCTTCGGTCTGCGGGGAGTTGACGTGCTCGACCCAGCCGGGATTGCGACGCACGGGCCATGCGGACAACATCTCTTTTTCGGCTGTTGTGCCGCACAGCCAGCGATGCAGACTGTTCCAGCGCCAATCTTCCGCTCGGTCCACGAGATTCGCGCGCAGGGCATTCCGCTCCACATAGCGGCACACTGTCAGGAAATGCTCGTCGTCCTGCACGGGAAACGATTTGAAGCGGCCCTGGTAGAGATGTCCGGACCCTGTCGTTTTCCGGTGAGCATGCCACCGCTGCGTATGAGTCAGCGTCAACCAGCCCACAAATCGCGAAAGTTCGTCGTCCTCCTGAGGCCACACAACCAGGTGCCAGTGATTTCTCATCAGACAATACGACAGCAGCCGCATGCCCGTGCGTTCCACGGCTTCCTGCAGCACTCGTTCGAAAGCCTCGAAGTCTTCGTCCTTCGTAAAGATCGGAATCCGCGCATTCGCGCGGTTGAGCACATGATAAACCCAGCCTCCCGGAGCTGCTCGTTTCGGTCGTCCCATCGTTCAAGACTACAAGCTCACGCGAAGAATGTCAAGAATAAAGGTTCCTGACACCTTTTACTGCTGCCTTTTACTGCGCTTTTACTGCGGAGCGTCGGTGACTTCGTCGAGCATCTTTTTTCTGATTTCCACCATAATCATCGGCAGGTAGACAATGCCCGAGTAATGATCGGCGAGCAACTCGATGTGGTGACCGGTCGGCAGTTTCGCGGCTTCTGCCAGGGCAAACGAACAGGCCGGCGGAACCACATCGTCGAATTTACCGCTGTACAACCAGGTCGACTGCGGATTGATGCGACTGGCCAGTCGCAGGGGCTCAACGGGTCGCGACAGATCTTCGATGTTCTGACCGTTGAAGCCCAGGGCCTCCAATCGTTCGCGGACTTTGGCGGCATCCTTTGCCCCGTTCAGGACGACCTCATGCAGATTGCCGCCGGCCAGCAGGATGAAGACTCGGTCAAAGCCGTCATCAACGCCGGCGACGGTCGACGTGATGAACCCGCCGAGACTCGTCCCCTGAATACCGACCCTGCTGCCATCGACGAGCGGCAGGCTGACCGCCGCATCCTTTGCCCGCCGAACATCACCGATAGCCTGTCTCATGCCCTGAAGAATCATCTCCGTCTTACCGGACAGTTCTGACTTGCGAGACCCGTAACCCGGAAGATGGATCAGGAACGTATGAAACCCCTGAGCCTGAAGTCCTTTCGCAAAGATCCGGCCCACGGTCATTCCTCGACCGGACTCATGGACGATGATCATCGGGTGAGCCCGCATGGGTTTCCGATCGGCATCTCGTGCGACATACCACTCCATCGAGACATTGTCATTCACGGGATCGCCGGACGGCAACGGTGAGGGAAACCGGACGAGCAGGTCTCCGCGATCCTCCAATGCGGGCTCGCACCGCACTTCAAACGGTGCTGGAGTCCATCGCAGTCCGGCGAGACATTCCTTTGCATCTGCATCGGCTTCATCATCGAGCACCAGCGTG
>JANNGQ010001366.1:0-1638 GCA_031403975.1 Planctomycetota bacterium | reverse complement strand
CTGAGGCCGTAAATGCAAAGAAACCCCGAGAAAACTCGGGGTTTCTGAGATAAGCGCTGCGTTTTCGAGCGACTACCGAAGCGGAGAGACAGGGATTCGAACCCTGGGTACCCTTGCGGGTACTCCGGTTTTCAAGACCGGTGCGATCGGCCACTCTGCCATCTCTCCGGGCGGATGCTAGGGCGAACCGTTTTGAGTGTCAACGACGCCCAGGAGGGCAGACATTCAGGTTGCAATCAGGTTCGCAGCATTGTCCGGGATCAGGCGGCGCGCCGCTGAGTTGCCGGTGCGGTCTTCGGAAAGAACAGAGTCGACTGGCGTCCCAGTGCATGACCCAGACCTTCGACAACGCGCTCCAGATGGGTTGCCGACAATTCCGTATAGATCGGCAGCGACAGCACTTCGGCAGCCGCTCGCTCAGCTTCAGGCAGATCTCCAGGCTGATAGCCCAGATATGTGAAGCACTTCTGCAGATGCAGCGGGATCGGATAATAGACGGCACAACCGATCTGCTGTTCTTTGAGAGACTGCATCACCGCTGCGCGGCGACCTCCGGTGATCCGCGTCGTGAACTGATTGAACACATGCCGGCGATCGGACATGACTGCCGGGAGCTGAATGACATCCGTGAGGCCATTGCCGGTAATCCGTTCTGCGTATCGCGCCGCGTTGCGGGCTCGGCCTTCTGTCCAGGCATCCAGATGACGCAGCTTGACTCGCAGGACGGCTGCCTGGAGCGCATCCAGTCGGCTGTTGAATCCGACTTCGACGTGGTTGTATCCGCCGGTGTCTCCGTGAACTCGCAGACGTCGCAGACGATCTGCCAGATCCGGATCGTCGGTCGTCATGATGCCGCCGTCGCCGGCTCCGCCAAGATTCTTCGTAGGAAAGAAGCTGAAGCAGCCGATGGTGCCCAGCACGCCCGTGCGACGCCCCCGGTATTCAGCGCCGATGGCCTGAGCGGCGTCTTCGATAATCGGAATATCGTGAGTAGCCGACAGTCGCCACAGAGGTTCCATCTCGGCGCACTGACCGAACAGATGGACGGGCATGATGGCGGCCGTCCGGGATGTGATCGCACGTTCCACATGTTCCGGGCAAAGATTGAAACTCTCGGGTTCGATGTCGACGAGCACCGGAACCGCGCCGACTCGGTGAATGGCCCCGGCAGATGCAAAAAACGTGAACGGGCTGGTGATGACTTCATCGCCCGGCTGAACTCCGCCGGCCAGGAGAGCCAGGATCAGCGCATCCGTTCCGGACGCACAGGCCACGGCGAATTGCGCATCGCAGTAGTCGGCAATTTCTCGTTCCAGCGACGCAACTTCGTCGCCGAGGATAAAACTCTGGGCTTCAAAACAACGGTCGACCGCTTCCCGGACTTCGGTGCGGATTGTCTGGTACTGAGCGACAAGGTCGATGAACGGAACCGGTTGAGAGATGTCCGCGGAGAGGGCTCGCGGGTGATTGCCGGACATGAGCGACTCCATTCGCTGCGATATTTCAATCATCCGGGAGGGCACCCGGACTGGACCGGGAAGGTACGACGATTTCCGGATCAGTGTCAAGACGAACGAACCGGCATAGAATGCCGGTAACTGCTTGCCGAAATACAACTTACAACCGAAACCCTGCCTT
>JANNGQ010001365.1:0-2894 GCA_031403975.1 Planctomycetota bacterium | reverse complement strand
AACTCGGTCGATCAGACCGACGCAGGTTCCCTTAGCGAGAATGACTGTCGTGTTCCCGACTAAAGTGAAAACGCACCTTGTGCCGACCAATTGCTTGTAAATGCAAATCCCTCATGAGTACCGATTGCCCGAACCCAGGCGCGATACGGCCCTGAGAACAGATTTGCGGGCAGGACAAACGAGTTCGTCGTCAGATCGGTACGGCGAACGATCTGTGACTGAATCGGTCCGCCGGGATCAAGATAATCGACCCAAAGATCGTATCGATCGGCTCCGGTAACTGCCGCCCATGTGAGTGTTCGATTGGCTGTCAGTGACGGTACGGAGTTCGTCCGCCCAAAACCAATCGTGAGCGACGTTGCGGTTCCCCACGGAGAAATCAGTCCGTTGGCCCCCTTTGCCTGAACCCAGACGTTGTACTCACCATCCATCAGTGGTGTTATGACGGTATGCGCACCCGCAGCAGCCGACACAACTTGACGATAAAAAGACAAACCGGAAGTTTTTCCGGAAATGTAGACAGTGTAACTGGTTGTCCAGGGAACGGTTTGCCATGTGACTTGTGGCGCTCGATCCAGCATCGGCCCGCCGAAGGGAGTCACTGCAATCTGTCGAGACGCCTGAATGGTGAAGTTGCGAACGGGGCTCCATGCTCCCACAGTGCCGCCCGCAAGCTTCGGCCGAACCCAGGCCGCGTAGTGACCCGGGCCGAGGCTTGTCGCAGGAAGCCAGGACGTCATGCTGGCCGGGATGTTCGGGTCGTGCAGAATTCGGCCACCTGTTGTAACGTCATTCACCCACAGCTCATATCCGGTGGCTCCGTTGATTTCTGACAGGACAAACAGTTCATCGCCCTTGTTGTCCAGAATTGTTCCCGTCGGATTCATCAGTCGCATCGTGCCGCCGGTGGTGAAGCCGGCTGCTAACGACCATGGCGTGACGGCGCCGCCTTCAGACCGCGCACGGACCCAGACTCGATAGGTCGAGGACGGAAAGTTCCCGGTGTATGAGTTCGTCAGAAGGTTCGGTGCCTGGACAAAGCCGCGGATCTTGTTGACATCATCATCGACCCAGATATCGTAGTTCAAAGCTCCCGCGACAGACGGCCAGGACAGCGTCACATTCGTCGCCGTATTGAACGAGGCATCGACCGAACGAGTCCTCATGACCAGCGTGGTTGTTCTGCCGGGAGCCGAGAAATCATAGTAACCGCTGACCTTCAGGATCAGCTGGTGATGACCAGGAAGAGCCGAAAAGGAAAAGGGAATCCGCACCTGCCGATTTGCACCGGCTGGAAAGGTCACCGGAAAGCTCCCGATCCATTCGTTGGTTTCTCCGTCAAGAATATGTACGAAGCCGCTATTGAACTGCTGGTCGGTCGTGGAGACCTGAATGGCCTGCTCCAGAGGGAATTCGCTTGCCGACACATTCTGCGGCGCACCGACGCCGATGAAGGAATGGGACGAGACTTCTGAAAGCTCACCATTGGATAAGACAGCTCTGACTCTCACCGTTTGGGTGCCAAGTCGGATTGACGGCAGCACATATTGAGAGGCCGTCACTCGAATCACTTCGTTCGCGGATCCAGGATCAAAGATGACATCGTACGCCACGGCGCCGGCGACATCAGTCCAGTCGAACAATGCGGAATCCGGGAACGTCTGACCGGCGGCAGGTCCAACAAATGCACCCGGAGCCACGATCGACGGACCGGCGATTCGGGTCGGGGAATTCGGGTTGTACTTCCACAGTGCGACGTCGGTTTGGAACCACAACCCGCCCTGCATGACGACCAGCCCCGACGGCGTCTCCACGTCTGGCGCATACGCGGGAACAATGGTTGATGTCTGGAGCGAGCTGTCAATTCGAAGCAGCCCATTCGCCTGCAGTCCGAACATCTCGTTGCCGAACTGCACCAGGTTCCCGATCATCGTTTGAGCTTCGTGCAGGATCGGGTTGAGCGTTGTGCCGCTTGTCCATAGAGTGTTAGAAGAATACAAGGGGGCAAAGGGGCCACCGCCGGTGTCTCGAAAGACCAGCTTGTGCACACCGGCATCGTTGAAGACGCCATGAGGAAATGGCAGGATAACGCCTGAAAACGGTGGCTTCTGAAACAAGGCGGCAGAAATCTTTGTGGTAGCAGCAGAGGTGCCGTTCGTGACCCACAGATCGCCATGCCAGTCCTTGTCGCCATGAAGAAACGGGATCTCCCGGAAGTACATCTGGTTGCCGGCGACGGCAAACTGATCAATCACGTATGTGGCGATGGAGCTGGCAGGAATGTTGTGGATCACTTCCGGAGCAGCCATTGCTGTACTGTACGAAAGCAGGTCAATGCCGGCCTGCAGCTCGCGCTTGACGATCAGCCGACCGTTCACCACTCCGACAGGATAGGTGCCGATTTCAGGGAGATCACGCAGCGATGATCCCCAATCGCTGAGGACGATTGGAGTGGTATTCGCGGAGGTACCGTCGGTTCGCCAGGCGGAAAGCCGGTCTCCAGTTCCAAAGAACACATGATTGTCGAATGCCTGGAGCCGGATGGGACTGCTGCTTCCCGCCCCACCGGTGACATCCGCGACCAAAGTCGTTCCGGCGGCCAGTCCGTTTGTTCGCCAGAGTTCACGTCCGCTTGCTGAATTCGTTGCCGCGAAGTAGACAAACCCACCCATGATCTCGAACCCTGCCGGCGATGAATCGGCAGTGCCCGGATTGATGTCGAGGACCAGCATCGTCCCCGCCGCCGTACCGTTGGTCTTCCAAAGTTCCTGGCCACCAGCCCCGACCGCTGAAAAGTACATTTCGCTGCCAAGGACAGCGTAATCGCTGAACACTCCGTTGGCAGGAATCGTCAGGGCAGCCGTCATGTCGACGAATTCCACGGTACCTGCCTG
>JANNGQ010001364.1:0-2182 GCA_031403975.1 Planctomycetota bacterium | reverse complement strand
CGGGCAGCAGGACGAATGCCAGCAGGCCGATCGCAGTACTACGCATCACTTCGCTCCATCGAAGATCTTGAATCGCGGCCGTGCAGATTCACAGACGCGGGCGGCAGGCCGGTTGACAGATCCCTGTGTCCGGGGGGTCCGCTGAGCTTTTAGCCCGGGAGGCAGATTCGGTCAATTCGAAGTTTACCGGTCAGTGCGGACCCAGCGTGCAATTCGCCAAAGTTTACTGATCTCTCCAGGAATCACAGTCGTTCTGCGAACCGCGCCGGAGACGACTTTGAAGGGTCGGGAGCCTGGTAAGTCCGCCAGATCAACGCTAGATTCCCGGCAGTTCAGTTTCTTCCGGTCTGCGTCTGTCCTCTCTTCCAGCATCGACAATTTCGGGATCATGTTTCATGAGCCAGGATACTCCTTCCACCGGCGGTCTGAACGTTCCACCCGTCCCTCCGGATTCTGCGACGAAAGCGGATGAGCCTATGGAGCGCGTGTTTCTGGTCTCGTATCCGAATATCGTGTTCATGTATCCGACGGTGCTGGCGTCTTTGTTCTGCTCCATTTTCATGTGGGTCAAGGGTGATTTGCCGGCAAAAGCAACGACAACCGCAATCGTGTCCGGCGAACACATAGAGATGGCGCTGGCCTCGATGCCTTCACAGACAACCGACGCGCCTGATGGGAAGGCTGAACCAGGCGATGAATCAACGTCATCGTCCGAACCGGCTGCCGTCGGCAAGTCCACCTACCACAACGTCTGTGCCCGGATTTTCCTGATTGTGTTCACGCTCAACATGGTCGTGATAGCGTTCGACTTCCCTCGCACGACATCGCTGACATGGTTCTTTGCGATCGTCGCTCTGTCGATCGGAACCTGGTTTATTCTGACAATGTATCCGGGGCTTGCGCCGACGATCCTGCATGGCCTCCTGAGTATCAAGCCGGCTGCCAATGCGGCGTTCTACATGGTGTTCACTGCAGGGATGCTGTTCCTTTTCATCTGTGTGCTCATCAGCCGTCGGTTCGATTACTGGGAAGTCAAGGGCAATGAACTGCTGCACCATCACGGTTTCCTGAGTAATCTGGAGCGTTTCTCCGCACCGAGTCTGCGGATCGATAAGGAGATCAATGACCTCTTCGAACACATACTGCTCCGATCCGGTCGGTTGATCATCCACGCCAGCAACGAACGTCGGGCAATCGTGCTTGATAACGTGCTGTTCATCAACCAAAAAGAAGACCGGATCACAAAGATGCTGGGAGCGCTGCAGGTGCGAGTCCGGACGGATCGCGAATAGATTGCACTGCCGGAATTTCATTTCGCTGTAGCCGAAGTCGTGAGGCTTCGAGCCGAAAGAACGGCCAGCTGCCGAATTCTCACGAATCCGGCTACCGCTCAATCGAGACCGCGCGGGTATAAGCAACGAATGACCGCCAGTCCCATTTACCTCGACAATAACGCCACGACTCCGCTTGATCCCGCGGTTCTCGTGCGGATGGACGAGTGCTGGCGGACAGCGTTCGCGAATCCCGGCAGTCAGCATGGTTTCGGAAGCTCAGCCCGTCAGGTTCTGGAAGACAGCCGTGAGCGGATCGCATCAATTCTGCATGCCGATCCGTCCGAGTTGATCTTCACGAGCGGAGGGACGGAATCGATCAATGCGGCGGTTCACGGATTCACCTTTGGTCGTCGAGGCGTAATCGGCGTCACATCCGGAGAACATCCGGCGACTCTGCGAGCTGCTGAGAAAACCTTTCTGCAGGGTTGTGGCATTGCGACTCTTGCTGTCAATTCCGATGGACTTCTGCGCGACGATCGGCTGGATGAGTTGCCATGGAGCGAACTGATTCTCGTGTGCGTGATTCTGGCTCATAACGAAACCGGTGTGACACAGAATGTGCGACGTGTCAGTGAACTCTGCCGGCAGCATCGAGTGCCTTTGTTGCTGGATGCCGTGCAGGCTGTCGGCAAAATTCCGGTGAACTTTCAGGAACTGGGAGCCACAGCGCTGGCTTTCGGAGCTCACAAATTTCACGGACCTCGAGGCGTCGGGGGCTTATTGCTGCGACGTGGAGTCAAACTGCCGGCACTGCTGGAAGGCGGACATCAGGAACACGGTCGCAGAGCCGGCACGGAGTCGCGGTATTCGTCGGCTTTCAGGTCGTGTGGAACGTCAAGCCGGCTCTC
>JANNGQ010001363.1:0-3652 GCA_031403975.1 Planctomycetota bacterium | reverse complement strand
CGCCCTGATTCCGGAAGCGCACTCCGTTATAACTGGTCGGCAGAAACCCGCTGGACCAGAGTGCCGATCCCCCGCTGATGCCGTCGCCGGTGCTCATCACGACAAAGGCAGGCAATTCCTGAGTCTCAGCACCCAGACCATAGAGCAGCCAGGAGCCAAGACATGGCCGACCCGGCTGCGAGAACCCCGAATTCATCAACAGCTGCGCCGGAGCATGGTTGAATTGGTCCGTGTGCATCGAACGGATGAGACAGATTTCATCCGCGATTTCCGTCAGGTGAGGCATGGCCGATGAAATCTCGGCTCCCGATCGCCCGTGCTTTGCAAAACTGAACTGCGGACCCAACACGGCCGCATCGGGCTGAATAAAGGCATATCGCTGACCGCCGATCACCGACGGAGGCAGCGGCTTGCCGGAGTGCTCCGACAGCAGCGGCTTATTGTCGAAAAGCTCCAGCTGGCTCGGAGCACCGGCCATAAACAGATGGATGATGGACTTGGCACTCCCGCCGAAGTGCGGAGCTCTCACTCCAGCCAGTTCAGACGCACGGCTCGCCGCGGTCACTCGCGACGGAAGAAGGAGTTCTCCCAGCGCTGCAGCGCCAATCCCGGACGTCAGGTCCGAAAGAAAGCAGCGTCGTGCAATTGACGAAAACGGGGCCATGTCGTGCTCAGGAGAATGTCCAATGCGCAGTCGAACGCAGTGATGGTGCCTCGTGCCGGAGAGACTCAACGTAATCGATTGACGTCCGATCCACTACTCACGTCAACAATGATCCGACCTTCGGCCAGCGTTGGCAACTCAACATGCCGACGCCACGAAAACAGCTTCCCCGATCTCGGGGGAGAAGGGACAGGTATGCACCCGGCCGCGATTTGTAGTCTTGCGCTGTCCCCTCTCCCCCGTCGAACGACTCACCAATTCAAAACGCTTGCCAACGGGGGAGAGGGCCAGGGTGAGGGGGAAACGCCGAATGATACGGCGCGCGGCCAATCGAACCTGCGCGCTCGAATCACGGCGCGCGTCAAACCCCCTCATCCGGCCTGTCGGCCACCTTCTCCCCCGATCTCGGGGGAGAAGGGACTTCGCGAATACCCTGGAAAACACGGCAATGAATCCTTTGCGGCGTTGGGGAGAAAGGACAGTGGTGCGACGACGCGGCGCGCACGAAAAAAGGCCGATCGGACTTTTGCGAATCCGATGGCCTTTTTCAGGGAGCGAGGTTTCTCAGGCACACGCTCAATTCTGCGGGCTCGTTTCTCAGGCGAGCCACTTTCTCTCTCATCATCACGCTGCTTTCTCAGGGCAGCGGCGGGGCTCAAGGATCTCACTCCGAGCCCGGTCTCTCTCTCAACAGAACCTCTAGGCAACCTCTGTGCCGAACAACCTGCGAACGCATCTCGGCTATCCGGCATGTGCCGCATCACGGAGCGCAAGTCGTTGGATGCCATTCCTTAACGATCCGAGCCGCAATCGTGACCATGCTCCGGGCGGTTCTCAAACGGTCAGCCGTTCAGGGCGGTATTGCATTTCTTACAACGCCGCAGCGTTGCAATTCTTACAACAGGCGGCTGATTTGCAGAGCAGGCTCGTGATCTGCAGAATCCGACGATGACTCGTGCCAACATGCCGTCGTTCGACATCGCCCGCATTCTGACGGAAACGAGCATCCGGCATGTGGAGTACCATGCTCGGCTAGGATCGACCAGCACTACGGCCCTCGAACTCCTGGGACCACTTCTGGACAATTCTCCGTCGCTGGTTCTGACAGACGAGCAGACCGAAGGACGGGGTCGCAAAGGCAACGTGTGGTGGTCGTCGGCAGGAGCGCTGACGATTTCCATCGTGCTGGATGCGTCGGAGATTCCATTGACGGCGGAACGCCGCTCGATGGTTTCACTGGCGGCCGGTCTTGCCGTAAGAGACGCACTTCCGGCGTTTCTGCCTGAATACACATTCGCCCTCAAGTGGCCGAACGATGTGCTCACCGGATCGCAGAAAGTCTGCGGTATCCTTGTCGAACAGCACAGTATCGATCATCGTCAGGCGGTCATCATCGGCATCGGAGTCAACGTCAACAACTCATTGCATGGAGCGCCGGCGGACATAGCACAGGTAGCGACATCGCTCTTCGATCTCCATGGACGGTCGTTCGACCTTACTTCCGTACTGATTGCGATCCTGTTGAAGCTGGATCATCGCATCGGACAGCTGAGCACTCAACCAAGACTCGCTCTGGCCGAAGCCAACCGACACAACGTTCTGACGGGCCGCACGGTGTCCATGCAGTTTGGTGAATCCGTACTGACCGGCCACTGCGTCGGGATCGATGAAGAAGGACAGCTCGTGTTGCAGACCGAGCGGGGGATTCATCGCTGTTCCAGCGGCATCGTGCTGCACTGGTGATTTCGTGCGCCGCGATCCATACTCCGCAAAATCGGGCGACTCGACATTCCGCAGGAACCGATTCCAGACCTCGGGAAGCTCACTTCGCCAGATTCACGCGCACCAGTTCCTGGTCATTCCTCGCGAAGACACTCTTCATGGCAAACGCCGGATGTGACCAGATCGTCATCCGCCGCTGAACGGGGCGAGTCGGTTCGACCAGCTTTGCCCGACTGAGTTCTTTGTAACCGGCTCTGCTTAGTTCGGCGATGATCAGGTCACCCTGTTCGTTGTGCAGGAAGTACCGATCGCCGTGCGGAATCAGGAAGGCATTCCACCAGCGACCGCTGCCTGTCGCCTCAAGAGTTTCCCACACACGCTCGCCGGTATCAGTCTTCAGACATCGGAGTTGCCCGTAGCTGCAGACGCCGAAAATGTTGTCGGCTTTGACGACGGGAGTCGGCATGATCGAATGCAGCTTGTCGGTCTCAATCTCATTCTGACCATTGCCCCGCCAAATGATCTCGGCGGAGTCGGCACCCACCTTCAGCATCATCGGGCCTTCATAGAATGAAGTCAGAAACAGGCGATTGTCGAGCTTGCGAGGCATCGGTACGGTCAACCCGGCCTTGATGGACCAGGGAACTTCCCACAGGACGATTCCGGTTTCCGGGTCGAGAGACGACACAGCGGTCGGATGCCAGATAATGAGTTGCCGACGTCCTCCGAATTCGTAAATCACGGGAGGGCAATAGCCGATTTCCGGATCGTCGAGAGATCTCCAGAGTTCTTCACCGGTGGATTTATTGAAACAGATGACCAGCCCTTTGTCAGCGCCTCCGACGAGCGTGATGAGCCTATTTCCGTCGACGAGCGGCGATGCTGCCATGCCCCACGTCGGCATCTCAGTACCGAAGTCTTTCTGGAAACTCTTCTGCCAGGCGATCGTACCATCATGCACGTTCATGCAGAACATGTCACCCTGTGCACCGATGATGTAGACGAGGCCGCCATCAACCACCGGAGTCGCTCTCGGGCCAGCCGGATAGCCGACTGTGTAGCGCACGTAATATGATTGTTTCCACAATTCCTTGCCGGTTTCCGCATCGAAGCACAGAACTCGTTCAAGCTCGCCGTCTGAAATGCGATCTGTCAGGAAGACACGACCGTCAGCAACTGCTGGTCCGGAATAGCCTTCACCGACAGGGGTCGCCCAGACTCGCGGTAACAACCCGTCCGTCGGCAACCTGTCCACAATTCCGTCTT
>JANNGQ010001362.1:0-6233 GCA_031403975.1 Planctomycetota bacterium | reverse complement strand
CCTCATGACCACCATTCACAGCTACACGGCGACGCAAAAGGTTGTGGACGGCCCGAGCAAGAAGGACTGGAAAGGTGGTCGCAGCGCTGCGATCAACATCATCCCCTCCACCACCGGTGCCGCGAAGGCCGTCGCGTTGGTTTGCCCGGCAGTCAAGGGAAAGCTCACCGGGATGGCCTTCCGCGTGCCGACGCCGACTGTCTCAGTGGTCGATCTCACGGTCAAAACCGTAAAGGAAACCAGCTATTCTGAAATCTGCGCCGCGATGAAAAAAGCCAGTCAGACTTATCTCAAGGGCATTCTCGCCTATACGACCGACGAAGTGGTTTCCTCAGACTTCATCCACGATCCGCACTCGTCGATTTTTGATGCGGGCAGCGGTCTCGAACTCAACAGCAACTTCTTCAAGCTCGTCAGTTGGTATGACAACGAGTGGGGCTACAGCCACCGCACTGTCGATCTCCTGAAGCAGATCATCGGTTAAGGAAATCCAGTCACCGATCTGGACGCCATTTATGAAGCAGTCGTGTGAAATCGAGATCTCTGCGCCACGCAGCACCGTCGTCGCCTTGTTCGACGATCCTGCCAGTATTCTGAAATGGCAGCCGGATTTGATTCGCTTTGAACCGATGTCAGGTACCCCCGGTCATCCGGATGCAAAATCGCGGCTCGTGTATCGTGCCGGAAAGGGCGAGTTCGAGTTGATCGAAACGGTCACTGTGAGAAATCTTCCGGACGAGTTCTGCGGAGCCTATGAGTCGAAGATGGGCGTCACGAACATCAGGAACACTTTTGTTGACCTCGGCAGCTCAACACGCTGGATTATGGACAGCGATTTCACCGGCAAAGGGATCATGCGACTGCTGGCTTTGCTCATGGGAGGCATGATGCGCAGGCAGACCCTGAAAATGGTGCATGCCTTCAAGAACTTCGCGGAATCAGAGGCACGCCAGGAGCAGTAGGAAATCTTCCGGCCGAATGACTTGCCCTGGAAGACGAAGGTGGCTCTGCTTTAACAGCGACGGCTCGCGGTATCCGGATTACGGCTTCACACCCTCCGGCAACATCATTTCGTGTAGCCGGTCGGCTGGAGGCTCCTGGCCGTGGCTGGAATTCCATGGCCCTGGCACCTGCTTTCCTTCCTTGTACAGCGACTCCATCGGTTCCCACACAACGTCGACTTTGTCGGTAAACAAATCGCCGATCAGCAGGTCCGTCACCTTGCCTCGCAGGTCGGGGAAACGACGGACGAAGTTTCCGAAGCTGAAACCTTCGTAATACTCGCAGACCAGCCGCCGCATCCGGTCAATGCCCTGATTCATTACCGGGCCCCACTTGCCGAGTTGCGCCGCGCTCGTGTCGCCTTTGGCCAGGCCCTCGCAGATGGCATCCGCTGCCATTTCACCTGACTTCAGTGCCAGCAGCAGACCGGACGAATAGAGAGGATCAAGGAACCCGAACGCATCGCCGATCATCACATAACCATCGCCAGCGACTTTCGTTGATCGGTACGAATAGTCCCGAGTCTTGAAATACCCCGTGACTTGCTTCGCATTCGCGACACGATCACGCACCGCAGGGCATCGCTCGACTTCTTCACGATATACTTCCTCGTGAGGTCCGCGGTCCTTAAACAGATAATCAAACGGAGCCACAACGCCGACACTGACTCGATTGTCGTGCAGCGGGATATACCAGAACCAGCCCTGGCGGTTCTCAGTCTGCAGCACGATCGTCGCGCCTTCGTCGCGGCCAGTGTCGCGGTACGCCCCTTCCCAGTAGGTCCAGATCGCTCCTTTGTTCAGAACGGGATCCCAGACCCGAGTCTTCAGGCGATTCATCAGCAGACCGCTCTGGCCGCTGGCATCGACAACGACTTTTGCGAGGATCTGACGAATACTGCCGTCAGGATTCTGAATCTTCACACCTGTGGCACGGTCGCCGTCGAAAAGTACGTCGAGAACCCGGACTCCTTCATGAGCCTCCACGCCGTGTTCCCGAGCGTTGTTCAGCATCATCAGGTCAAATTCACTGCGCACAACCTGCCACGTCTGTGAACACTCGTGAGGCTTGTTGTCGTAGAAATAGAACGGTGCCGACTGACGTCCGTTCGCACTGACAAATTGCACGCTGTGCTTTTGAACGAATCTGCTGGCCCGCATCTTCGGAAGCATGTTGAGACGTTCCAGAACCCAGTATGTTTCCGGGATCATCGACTCGCCGATATGGACCCGCGGAAATGTCTCACGCTCAAACAGCTGAACGGTAAAGCCCCTCTGAGCAATCAGCGTCGATGCCGTCGCACCGGCCGGACCGCCGCCGATCACAATGACATCCGGGTCCGTTACGCTCATCTGACAATCCTGGGCCATTGGTAGATTCCCCCTCGTCCACTTCATTTCACGATGAACCCACTTTTCTGCACCGGACAGGTCCGGAATGTATTCAGCGGACATACACTTGTCTAGACAAGTATTGTCGAAACTGTGATGTGAACGACTTCTTTGTTCGACCTCGGACGTGTTTCGGGTCATCATGGCCGGGTCTGATGTTGAGTTTTTGGCTGATTTGGTATTCCGATGCCCGACGAACACTCTGAATCAGTCCTGCCGGATGCTGCCGATTCTTCGCCAGCCGTGCGCAACATCATGCTGACGATTGCTTACGACGGTTCAAAGTATCGCGGCTGGCAGGTCCAGCCGAACGGCCGCACGATTCAGGCGTGTGTCGAGTCTGCCGTACGAAAGCTCACAGGGGAACAGCGGCGGGTGTTTTGTGCCAGCCGCACGGACACTGGAGTTCATGCTTTGGGACAGGTTGCGAATTTCCGGATGTCCGGCCGGATTCCGGTCGAGAGCATTCGCCTTGCGCTTCAGACGGCACTGCCTGAAGACATTCTGATTGTCTCCGCCTTGGAAGTGTCCATGAAGATGCATGCGACGTATTCCGCCGTCCGGAAACGGTATCGATACGTGATCCATGATGGTGATGTCTGCCCGCCGTTTCTCACGAACTACGTTTACCGTTCGCGTTTCCGGCTGGATGCCGAAGTCATGGCCCAGGCGGCGCAGCACCTGCTCGGGACGCATGATTTCCGCTGTTTCGAGAAACACTATCCAAACAAGGATTCCAGTATTCGCACAGTCATGGACGTCTCCCTTTCGCGACTGTCCGTCTGGCATCCATGGAGCACGAGCCACGACTGGCTGCCGGCGGACCGTCGTGAGCATGAACACCGAGATCAGCAGTTCATTGTTTTCGAGATTGCAGCCGACGGCTTCCTGTACAACATGGTCAGGGCGATTGTCGGTACGCTGACTGAAATTGGTCGCGGCAAAAACTCGCCGGATTTCATGGCCGATGTCATTCGATCCATGGACCGGGCCAAAGCCGGGATGACGGCTCCCTCCGGCGGTCTTTATCTGGTGCAGGTCGAGTATCCGGATGAGCTTCTTCAGCCGTGACAAAAACTGAAGCAGATCATGAAACTGCGGCGCTGAAATCACCGAAATCGCTGAGGTTGTGACGGTTGGGAAGATCAGGGCAATTGGGGCTGTTTCTGCGTCCGGTTTCTGAGCGTCAAAGTCAGCGTAAACTGTCTGTCCTTAACCGGTCGGGGAGCCCCGCAGTGTCGCGCCGGAGCATGGAAAATACAGGACGTTGACACCCTTCGGACCCCCATGTAGAGTCGAGGGCGTCGTTCGGCAGCGTCCGGAGAATTCTGATTCGAAGTGACGGTTGCAGGGTTGCCTGCCGCGAACCTGCAGACTGTCCGTTTCGGCAGAAAACTCGATGATCAGGAGCTGCCAGTGGCCGGAGAATCGTTTCGCACTCCGACGTTGCGGAATTGGAGGTCATGGTCCAGGCTGAGCAGTGTCCTGATCATCACAATACATGTTATGGGAGGTGCCTGGCAGACAGATCCGGAGTCAGCGAATGGTGATGAGCCGGTGGGCTGGATGATTTCGGGCAGAATCGCTTCTGGATTGTCGTCAGCCGGACGTCGTCCGGATGCTGCAGAGATTGGTTCGCAATGGATGGCGGGCGTTCCGGAATCGGACTGGAAGTACATCGTGATCCATCACACGGCCACAGGCTCCGGCAGTGTCGAGTCGATTCACAGCGAACATCGCCGTCGGAAGGACGCCGACGGAAATCCCTGGCTGGGGATCGGCTATCACTTTGTGATCGGCAATGGACAGGGAATGCAGGACGGAGCGGTTGAGTCGACATTTCGCTGGGAAGAGCAGCTCCACGGTGCTCATTCCGGCAATGCGTTGTTCAATGCCCGTGGAATCGGGATTTGCCTGATCGGAAACTTCGAACAGGCTCCTCCGACAAAGAAACAGATGCATGCAGTACGGAATCTGGTGCAGGTTCTGGCGACTCGACACGAGATCCCGGGAGAACAGATCATCGGACACGGTTCCGTGAAAGCGACGGCGTGTCCAGGGAAGCATTTTCCTCTGAATGGACTCAGACAGGTGATTCCCCAGACCGCCCGTTGAGGCAAGGACGGCACTCGACCAGTGATTTTGACGTGTAACCCTCAACTCATGAATTTTATTCACGGAAGTCGTTGTCATGTTTAACCGCGTTCGAAGCATGTCGTTCTCCACAGGCGAGCTGGAATCTCTGATGCCCGACATGGACATTGAGATGCTGCCGACCGAGTTGCGCGAGCTGTACGACAGCTGGACTCAGTCGCCGGACTGCCCGACTCAGTGTTCCGGCCCCGTTGCGGAGTCGGACTGGCCGGTTTCTATTTATGTCCCCGAGCGTTACGAAGAGCGATATGCCTATCCGCTCGTGATCTGGTTTCACAGCGATGCCAATGATGAAGACCAGCTTGAGCAGGTGATGTCATCGGTCAGTTCACAGAATTACATCGGGCTGGCACTCCGAGGCAACCGGCCACATGAAACCGCCGGCGGATTCCGCTGGGACGGATCATCACTGGATTTCGGTTCCGTACCCCTGTTGGATCTGCTTCACGTCACGTCCTGCCGCCTTCGCCAGGCATTTCACATTCACAGTGAACGCATCTTTGTGGCAGGTTCCGGCCAGGGTGCGGATGTGGCGCTGCAGTCTCTGATTCAGCGGCCCGACTGGTTTGCCGGGGCTATTCTTCTGGACCCGATGTGCAAGTCCGACGGTCTCAAAGCCGACCGCTTGACCGGACTGCGCGGTAAGCCGCTGTTGATCAGTGTCGCCCGCAGCGCGCCGCACGACGGACTGGCGCGAAGCGTCGAAACAGTCCGGATTCTCCGCACGGCGGGAGCCAGCGTGGATGTTGAACTGACCGCGCTGCCCGTTGACCCGGTCAGTACCGAAGCCCGGATGATTGATCACTGGATCATGGCCTCGATCAGCCGCGAAGCGCTCGTCTAGGCCTTAAACAAGCGAAGTTGCGCGTCGCCACTCCCGCACCCCCTCATCCGGCCTGCCGGCCACCTTCTCCCCCGAATCAGGGGAGAAGGGACTATTGCGATGCTGTAAATCATTGCCGACGAATCCGTTCTGCGACAGAGTGCGCTGTCCAACCAGGAACGCCGTACAAAACCTGCGTGAGAAGCCACGGAGGTTTTTTCAGGGCGGAGATCAATCAGCTGCGGCCCTCGTGTGCCCGTGATGAAATCCGGTCGATTGATGACCGGTAAACGTCAACGTACTTCAGAGCGCTGTTTTTCCACGACCAGTCTGCTGACATTCCGTTTTTCACAAGGCGCTTCCAGACCGGCGGCTGGTGGTAAGTGCTGATCGCCTTTTCGACCGTATTCGCAAAAGCGTCACGGGAGTAATCGGAAAAGACGAACCCGTTTGCCGTTTTGAGCGACGCGGATTCGAGCGATTTCGAGCCGGCATCAAAGTTGAACACAGAATCCGCCAGCCCGCCGACTTTGCGGACGACCGGGACGGTGCCATAGCGCAGGCTGTACATCTGGTTCAGTCCGCACGGTTCAAAACGGCTGGGCATGAGGAAAGAGTCGGCTCCGCCTTCGATCTGGTGGGCGAGCGATTCATCAAAGCCGAATTCTGCCGCGACTTTGTCCGGGAATCGAATCGACAGGTCTCGCAGCTGATGTTCATACTGCGGATCACCGGTACCCAGAAAAGCGAATTGTACATCGTGACTCAACAGTCGTTCGGCCGAGCCCATGATCAGGTCAAAGCCTTTCTGATCCGACATCCGGGACACCATCCCGAACAGAGGTGCATCACTCCGTTCCGGC